>UQFL01000018.1 GCA_900540305.1 uncultured Oscillospiraceae bacterium
TATAAGAGACAGATACAGATAACATGGTGATTTTATGTTAAAAGAACAATTTGAATATATTAGAAGCATTACTCAGTTTGAACCGCAGATTGCCGTTGTTCTCGGCTCAGGTTTGGGGGCTTTTGCTGATAAAATTGAAAAGGAAGCAGTAATAGATTACGCTGATATACCCGATTTTCCCGTATCAACTGCGCCGTCACACAAAGGCAGATTTATTCTCGGAACAATCGGCGGCGCAAAAATCATAGCAATGCAGGGTCGTGTTCATCTGTATGAGGGGTACACGGCAAAAGAGGTAGTAACACCAATACGCCTAATGAGAATGCTTGGTGCGGAAAAATTAATCCTAACAAACGCCTGCGGAGGAATCAATAAAAATCTTAAAGCTGGCGATTTTATGATTATTGAGGATCATATATCAAGCTTTGTTCCGTCCCCTTTAATCGGTAAAAATGACGATGAACTCGGGCCCCGTTTCCCCGATATGAGCGAAGTTTACAGTAAAAGATTAAATAAACTAATCAGTAAAAAAGCAAAAGAAAACTCAATAGATATTAAAAAGGGTGTTTATGTTCAGCTAACGGGTCCGTCTTTTGAAACAAAGTCGGAAATCAGAATGTGCAGTCTTATAGGTGCCGACGCTGTGGGTATGAGCACCGCTATTGAAGCACAGGCGGCAAGGCACTGCGGTTTTGAAACTGCGGGAATAAGCTGCATAACCAATCTTGCTTGCGGACTTCTTGACGCACCCATAACCTCTGAAGAGGTTTGCGAAACGGCAGACAGAGTTGCAGCTCAGTTTGAAACACTGCTTACAGAAACAATAAAGGGAATTTCTAATGGAGAATATTAAAATAGAAAACGGCAGGCTGTTTATACTTGACCAAACACTTTTGCCGAATGAAGAAAAATATATAGAAATGAAAAGCTTGGAGGACTGTCACACGGCAATATATCTTCTTCAAGTGAGAGGCGCACCTGCAATAGGAATTTTTGCAGGCTACGCAATGGCTTTTTTCGGAACTGACGAACCTGAAAGAGCAAAAGAATATCTTGACAGCGCAAGACCGACGGCAGTTAATCACAGCTGGGCAACTAAAAGAGTGCTTGACGCAATAAAAGGCGGAAAAAACGCTCTTGAAGAAGCTGTTGCAATTCATAATGAGGACATTGAAATGTGCCGCAAAATAAGCGAATACGGACTTTCGCTTTTAAAAGACGGCGACGGAATACTCACCCACTGCAACGCAGGAGAACTTGCCACTTCAAAATACGGAACAGGTCTGGGTCCGCTGATTTTAGGAACTGAAAAAGGATATAAATTCCATATATACTCAGACGAAACAAGACCGTTACTTCAAGGTGCAAGACTTACAAGCTACGAGCTTGAAAAGTGCGGCGCAGATGTTACGCTGATTTGCGACAATATGGCAAGTCTTGTTATGAAAAAAGGGCTTATTAACGCCGTGCTTGTAGGCTGTGACAGAGTGGCGGCAAACGGCGACACGGCAAATAAAATAGGAACGAGCGGAGTTGCGGTTTTGGCTAAATACTACGGCGTGCCTTTTTATGTTCTCGGTCCTTACTCAACGATTGATTTCAGCACCGAAACAGGCGACGACATTGTTATTGAAGAACGCAACCCCGATGAAATCAAAGAGATGTTTTTTGAAAAGCCCTCTGCCCTGCCGCAGACAAAATGCTTTAATCCTGCATTTGATGTTACAGATAATTCGCTCATAACAGCAATTATCACTGACAAGGGCATAGTTTATCCGCCGTTTAAAGAAAATCTTAAAAAGATACTTGACGGCAAAGAGTAATTTCGGAGGTTTATATGATACGATTTTTCAACGGCAGAGTTCTTTCTCTGAAAAACGGCTTTGAGATTACAGACGATGAAGTGTGGACAGACGGCAATAAAATTTGCTTTGTGGGCAAAAACTGCGATTTGAAAGCAGACAGGGAGATTGACCTCGGCGGCAATTTACTTATGCCGTCTTTCAAAAATGCGCACACACATTCTGCCATGACTTTTGCGAGAAGTTTTGCGGATGATTTGCCGCTTCAGCCGTGGCTGTATGATATGATATTCCCTATGGAAGCAAAACTTTGTGCAGACGATATTTACACACTATCAAGACTTGCTTTTCTTGAATATCTTTCAAGCGGCATAAGTGCCTGCTTTGATATGTACTATTTCCCCGAGGCTATGGCTAAGGCAAGCGTTGACGCAGGTTTCAGAACGGTTATGACCTGCGGACTTAACAATTTTAAGGAATCACCCGAAAAGCTTGAAGAATATTACAACAAATTCAATTCTTACGATGAACTTATCTCTTATAAATTAGGTTTTCACGCTGAATACACAACATCTCTTGAAATAATGAAAGCTATTTCTGAGATTGCAAACAAGTACAAAGCGCCTGTTTATATGCACTCATCGGAAACAAAAAGCGAAGTTGACGATTGTATTGAACGATACGGAAAAACACCGACTGCGCTGTTTGATGAAATAGGGCTTTTCAACTACGGCGGCGGCGCATACCACAGCGTATGGGTAACTGACGAAGACCTTGAAATTTACAAAAAGCGAGGCGTTTGGGCGGTTATCAACGCAGGCTCAAACTGCAAACTTGCCTCAGGCATTGCCCCTGTTGTTAAAATGATGGATAACGGCATCAACATTGCAATAGGAACAGACGGACCAAGCAGCAACAACGCTCTTGATATGTTCAGAGAAATGTTCCTGATTGCCGCAACGCAGAAAACGGCAACAGGAGACGCTTCTGCCTGCGACGCCTGCGAAATTTTGAAAGCGGCAACAGTCGGCTCTGCAAAATGTATGGGACTTGATGACTGCGATATTATTGATGTGGGCAAAACGGCAGACCTTATCGTTTTAGACCTTAAAAGGCCGAATATGCAGCCGATAAACAATATAGTTAAAAATATCGTTTACAGCGGCTCAAAAGAAAATGTTAAGCTTACAATGGTAAACGGAAAAATTCTTTATGAAAACGGAGAATTCATCGGAACTGATATTGAAAAATTATATTCCGATGCTCAAAATATTACAGAAAGACTGAAAGGAAACAAAAATTAATATGAAACTTAGAGGCATTAAAAATATTATGTGTTTTATTCTTTCTCTCGGACTTGTTATCGGCTCTGCAACGCCTGCAATAGCTGAAACAACTGACGCCGCACAGGATAATTCAAAAGATGTTACGCCTGTTATTCTCGTGCCCGGTATAGGCTCGTCAGCACTTTATCTTAATCCAAACACTGAAAATCAAACTTCACCTATTTCTATTTCAGGCAGTTTTATAGGCGATGTTTTGGGCAGCAACATTATCGGCTCTACACTTTCAGCGTGTGCCGGTTTTAATGTAAACGCTGAAAAATACATAGATAAGCTTGAAGAACTTATAACACCGTTTACAACACTTGCCTGTGACGAAAACGGCAATCCTGTTGAAAACATAGGCATTGACTGCTTTTGGGAAGACCCGCTTTCAAATCATCTTGAATATCTTGATTCAAGAAACACAGCCGAGCCTGCCGTTGCAAAAGGACTTTGCGACGCTGTGGGCGCAGAAAATGTTTATATGTTCAACTATGATTTTAGACTTGATGTTGTTGATTACGCAATAAAGCTCAGCGATTTCATAGACAATGTTAAAGAACAGAAAAACTGCGAAAAAATAACGCTTGTTTCAGCATCGCTCGGTACCTGCATAGTATCGTCCTACATAGATATGTTTAAAGATAAAAACGATATAAAAAGAGCAGTGTTCCTTGACGGCGCTTTTCAGGGTGTTTCAATGACAAGGCTTTATCAAAAAGACTTCTATCTTGATACAGAAGTTGTTTTTGCATTTCTTAACGGACTTGCGCAATGCTACAAAGGAAGCGCAGTTGATTTTGAAACGATAACAAAATGGATAAACAGATTTGATTCAACCGCAGGTCACCTCATTGATTTTCTTAAAGTTCTTTCTAATGAAGAAAATATCGACAGCTTATATACTGATGTGCTTTTGCCGATTATCGGAAATATGCCTAGCCTTTGGGAATGTATCCCCTATGACAACTATGACGATTGTGTTAAGGCAATGACTGATATAGGCTGGCTTGATGTCAACAGCGAGCTTTATACTAAAATAACACGCTATCACGATATTCAGGGCAGATTACAGCAGAATTTAACAGAGCTTAAAAACAACGGCGTTGAGGTTGCGATAGTTTGCGGATACGGTTTCCCCGGTATGCCCTGCACATCTGAATATAACAACACAACCGATATGCTCATTGATACCCGCTATGCTTCCGCAGGGGCTGTTACAGCTGATTACGGCAGCACGATTGCAGAAGATGTTGCCGAAAAGTATGAGGACAAAGAACACCTTTCTGCTGACGGTATGATATATTCGGGAACTTGTGTTCTTCCCGACCAGACATGGTTCTGTAAATATGTTCAGCATATGGAATTTGTTTATGATACAGATGTAAATAAATTTGTAAGCACGCTTGCAACAACTGACGCTGAAATAAATATAGATTCCATCAAAGAGGAAACAGGCTACGGTCAGTTTACTGAGGTAGACAACAATTACAGACTGCTCAATGTAGATTAATTTATGTGCACAATAATAAATCTCCGTATTTTTTGCGAAGATTTATTTTTTTGTGTTGACAAGTGTGTATATACTGTGTATACTGTTTATATACAGTTAACTGATACAGGAGAAAATATATGCTTATATTTATAAACAACAAAAACGGTGTGCCGATTTACGACCAGATTTATTCTCAAATTAAATCTCAGATAATAAACGGCACTATTGAGGAGGACGCTCCCCTGCCGTCAATACGCAGTCTTGCAAAGGATTTGCATATCAGCGTAATCACAACAAAAAGAGCATACGAGGAGCTTGAAAAGGACGGATTTATATACACTCTGCCCGGAAAAGGCTCTTTTGTTGCCAAGAAAAATACTGCTTTAATCAAAGAGGAAAATTTAAGGCAGATTGAGGAGCATCTTGACGAGGTTATGAAACTTTCAGCAAGCTGCGGCCTCAAAAAAGAAGACATAATTGAAATGCTTGAAATACTTTTCGGGGAGGAAGAGCAATGAAAGCTGTTGAGGTTTCAGGACTTACAAAGCATTTTGAAAGCTTTACGCTTGACGGCGTTACCTTTTGCGCCGACAGCGGCTGTATAATAGGACTTGTAGGCGAAAATGGAGCAGGAAAAAGCACAACGATAAAGCTTATTTTAAATATGCTGAAAAAAGACAGCGGAAGCGTTAAATTATTTGGCAAAGACAATTCTCTTGCCGATATGAATGAAATTGGCGTTGTGTTTGACGAATGCTGTTTTCACGAGGCACTTTGTGCTAATGAAATAAATAAAATAATGAAAAACTTTTATTCAAAGTGGGATGAAAATGAGTTTTTCAGGCTTTGCAACAAATTTGATTTACCGCTCAAAAGAAAAATCAAGGAATATTCAAGGGGCATGAAAATGAAAATTTCCATTGCTGCCGCCCTATCTCACAACGCAAGGCTATTGATACTTGACGAGCCTACAAGCGGGCTTGACCCCGTTGTGAGAGATGAAATACTTGATATATTTTATGATTTTATTAGTGATGAAAACCGCACTATAATCATTTCCTCGCACATAGTCAGCGACCTTGAAAAAATATGCGACTATATTGCCTTTATGCACAAGGGAAAAATGATACTCTTTGAAGAGAAAGACACACTTCTCGGCGACTGCTGTATTATTAACTGTGCTGAGAGTGATTTTGAAAAAATTGATAAAAACGATATTATAGGCTTTAGAAAAACACAATCAGGCATCAGCGCAGTAATAAGAAAAAGCGGAGTGCCGCAAAATTCTTATGTTCAGCCCGTAAGCCTTGAAGATTTATTTGTTTATATGATAAGGGGGTGCGAATGATGAAAGGACTTCTTACAAAAGACGCTCTTATTATAAAAAAATACTGCATTTACAATTTCATCATTACTGCGCTCTTTTTTGTGATTTCGATTTACAGTAATAACAGCAGCTTTTTCCTGTACTATTCAGCCGCTATGATTTCTCTTATCCCCATAACAGTTTTCGCTTATGACGAAGGAGCGAAATGGAGCAGATATGAAGCGATTTTGCCCATGAAGAAAAGCGTTTCAGTTACTGAAAAATATTTGCTTTTGCTCATACTTGTAGTTCCCGCGGTTATAATTTTCGGTGCATTATCTGCTGTAAGAAATGAGTTGAATTTCAACGACGCAGTTATTAACGCAGGGGTTATTTTTATAAGTTCATCAATTGCTCCCTGCATTGCTTTTCCGATAATATTTAAATTCGGCTATTTAAAGGGCAGAATTATCAATGTTATAATAATTGCAGTTATGGTTGCTTTTATAACGGCTCTCACATCTGTTAAAAACACACTGGAATTTGAGAACGCTGAAATTACAATAAACCCATTTATATTCATCATCATTCCGTTTGCAATTTTGGCTATATCTTATTTAATATCGCTTGCAATTTATAAAAACAAAGAAATATGAACAGACAAAAACACCACTTACCTTATCGGCAAGCGGTGTTTTATTATTTATATTATTTAGCTTTTGTTTCGCAGTATACACAGCGATAAGTGCCCTTATCGTCTGTAAGCTCAAACTCATAATCGATGCCGTCCTCAACATTTGTGATACAGCGGGGATTTGAGCATTTTACAACATTTACTATCTTTTTCGGAAGAGAAAGAGTAATTTTCTTAGCTTTTCCGTTTTCAATAACATTTACGGTGATATTCTTATCAAGGAAGCCCAAAACATCAAAATTGAGGTCGATAAGCTCATTTACCTTGATAATATCCTTTACGCCGAGCTTTTCGGACTTGGCGTTTTGGATGATTGCAACCTGACATTTAAGTTTATCAAGACCGAGTGCGTTATAAACCTTCATTCCGTTTCCTGCTGAAATATGGTCAAGCACATAGCCGTTTTCTATTTCATCAATCTTCATCAGTCAAGACCTCCCGCCCATTTTAAAAGTGTGATTATAAGAGCCATTCTCATATATTTGCCGTTGAGCACCTGCTCAAAATATTTTGCTCTCGGGTCATCGTCAACATCGGTTGTAATCTCGTTAACTCTCGGAAGCGGGTGCATAATGGTGAGGTCTTTTTTAGCGTTTACAAGCTTGTCTGTATCAAGAATAAACGCATCCTTATGTTTAAGATATTCATCCTCAGAGAAGAAACGCTCACGCTGAATACGGGTCATATAAAGTATATCAAGCTCGGGCATTACATCTTCCATCTTTTCAACCTCAACATATTCCATTGAGTTTTCGTCAAGATAATCCGTCTTGATATAATCGGGCATTGAAAGCTCTTTTGGCGCGATGAGAACGAATTTTATGTTGCTGTAACGGCACATTGCCTTTACAAGGCTGTGAACCGTTCTGCCGAATTTAAGGTCGCCGCAAAGACCGATTGTGAGATTTGAAAGTCTACCTTTTTCTCTGAAAATGGTAAGCAAATCAGTCAAAGTCTGTGTGGGATGGCTGTGACCGCCGTCGCCCGCATTGATAAGCGGAACTATGGACTTTGATGACGCTACTTTCGGTGCGCCCTCAATCGGGTGGCGCATTGCGATTATATCCGAATAGCAGGAAACTACTCTGATTGTGTCCCCTACTGTTTCACCCTTCGAAGCAGATGATGAATTTGCCTCGGAAAAGCCGAGTACGCTGCCGCCGAGTGAAAGCATTGCAGATTCAAAAGAAAGGCGTGTTCTTGTACTTGGCTCGAAAAACAGAGTTGCAAGTTTTTTACCCTCGCAGATTTTTGCGTACTTTTTATTATCGCTTATAATATCCATTGCAAGGGCAATAAGGTTGTCTATCTCTTCAACAGTTAAATCGGTTGTATCAAGTAAATGCCGCACATCTAATCCTCCTTGATATTACTCCTGTGCACCGTAAGTTTTAAGATAATTCTTTATACGCTCAACATGTTCTTTGTTAGCTTCGTCAGCCTCGAGATATTCAATAATATCATATACATCAACAACGGAATATACCTGAAAACCGTATTCCTCGCCAACTTCAGATATAGCTGATTTCTCGGTCTGGCCTTTTTCTTTTCTGTCTACCATTACGAAAACAGCCGCAACCTTTGTATCCTTAAGATTTGAAAGGATTGCTATGCTTTCTCTGATAGCAGTGCCTGCAGTAACAACATCTTCAACGATTACGATTTCTTCGCCTGCCTTTGGAACATAGCCTACGAAAACACCGCCCTCGCCGTGGTCTTTTTCCTCTTTTCTGTTAAAGAAGAAAGGCACATCAAGTCCGTGCTGAGCAAGCGCTGAAGCCGCAGAAACGCAAATCGGAATACCTTTGTATGCAGGGCCGTAAAGCACTGCTTTTTTCTCTCCGAGCTTATCAAGATAAGCCTTTGCGTAAAACTCGCCGAGTTTCTGAATCTGCGCGCCTGTTTTAATATCGCCTGCGTTTATGAAATATGGAATCTTTCTTCCGCTTTTAGCTGTGAAATCGCCGAATTTCAAAACGCCTGCATCTTCAAGAAACTTTATAAATTCCTTTTTATAGCTTTCCATTAAAATCCTCCTTAGTCAACAAACTCTTTAACACAGCGGCGGTAAGCTGCAACGGGATCGTCCGCCTGAGTAATCGGTCTGCCTACAACAATATAGTCGGAGCCGATTTCCTTTGCTTTCTCAGGAGTTGTAATACGAACCTGGTCGCCCTTATCTCCATCTGCAAATCTAACGCCGGGAGTAACAGTTATAAACTCTTTTGAGCAAGCATCTTTAACCATGCCAGCTTCAAGCGGTGAGCAAACTACACCGTCAAGCCCTGCCTCTTTGGCGTTCTGTGCATACTTAACGATTGTGTCGTTGATTGACGCATTTATAAGAAGCTCTTTTTGCATTCTCTCCTCGCTTGTTGATGTGAGCTGAGTTACAGCTATAAGAATCGGGCGTGTGCCGTCCTCTCTTGTAAGTCCCTCAACAGCGGCTTTCATCATTTCAACAGTGCCTGCCGCATGAAGATTAGTCATATCAACATCAAGCTTTGAAAGAACGCTCATTGCCTTTTTAACGGTATTCGGAATATCGTGAAGCTTCAAATCAAGGAAAATCTTATGACCTCTCTTTTTTATTTCACGAACTATTGACGGACCCTCGGCATAATAAAGTTCCATGCCGATTTTTACAAAGGGCTTTTCCTCAGTAAACTTGTCCAGAAAATCAAAGGTTGCCTGTGCGCTGCTGAAGTCGCAGGCGATGATAACATCTTTTCCCATTAATCCACCACTCCTATAATATCGCTTATTTTCTCTATGCCAAGCTTTTCACATTCACGGGGCAGAGCCTCGATTATGTTTTTGCAGGCATAGGGGTCAACAAGATTTGCGGCGCCCACCTGAACAGCAGTTGCGCCAGCCATCATCATTTCAATAACATCCGCCGCAGTTGATACACCGCCGCAACCCATAACGGGTATTGAGCAGGCTTTTGAAACCTGATATACCATTCTGACAGCTACGGGGAAAACAGCATCTCCCGAAAAGCCGCCCATTTTATTGGCTATAACAGGCTTGCGCCTTTTTGTATCAATTCTCATACCGAGGAGCGTATTAATAAGGCAGATACCGTCCGCCCCTGCTTCCTCGCACGCTTTTGCTATTGAAACTATATCGGTTACATTGGGAGAAAGCTTGATTACAACGGGTTTTGTTGTAACAGCCTTTACAGCCCTTGTTACCTCTGCCGCACAGTCAGGGTCTGTTCCGAAGCTCATTCCGCCGCCGTGAACATTGGGGCAGCTTACATTTACCTCAAGTATTCCGACCTGCTCCTCTTTATCAAGAAGTGAACATGTATAGGCGTAATCATCAACAGAAAAACCGCTGACATTTGCGATGACTTTTTTATGGAAATATTCTTTCATCTCGGGGAGTTCGTGCTCGATAACATGATGAACGCCGGGATTTTGAAGACCAACGGCATTTATCATTCCGTTTTTGCACTCCGCAATTCGAGGGGTGGGATTGCCGAAACGCTCATCCTTTGTTGTGCCCTTGAACGAAAACGAGCCGAGAATATTTATATCGTAAAAATCCTTAAATTCCTTGCCGAAGCCGAAAGTGCCGCTTGCGGGAACTACGGGATTATCCATTTTCATTGAGCAAAATTCAACAGATAAATCTACCATATAATCTCCTCCCTTACAAGCACGGGGCCGTCTTTACAAATTCTCTTGTTGCCGTACTTTGTTTTACAAGAACAACCCATACAAGCGCCGAAACCGCATCCCATACGCTCCTCAAAGCTGTACTGACCCGATGTCTTTGCAACCGACTCAATTGCCTTAAACATAGGCATAGGGCCGCAGGTGAAGAAATAATCGTAATCATCGGGCATAGCGTCTGTTACAAAACCTTTCACGCCATAACTTCCGTCTGCCGTTGCAATTATGACTTCTGCGCCGAGCGCTTTAAATTCATTTTCGTAAAAAATCTCTTCTTTTTTATTAAAGCCGAGAATAACGGTGGGCTTTATCCCCTTTTCAATAATGCGCTTTGCAAGATTATAAAGAGGAGGCACACCCACGCCGCCGCCTATTAAAAGCGGCTTTTTATATTCTGCTTTATTTATATCATAGCCGTTGCCGAGACCTGTAAGGCAATCGAGCGTTTCGCCCGCACTCATTTCAGACATCTGCTGAGTGCCCTCGCCGACTACCTTATAGATTATTGTAACGGTGTTTTCGCTGTAATCGCAGACGGAAATGGGACGGCGCAGAAATTTTCCCTCAAGCTTAATATTGATAAACTGACCGGGGGCGGTTATATACTGTGTGTCGCCCTCGAGCACCATCTCAAAAACATCTGCAGTAAGCTGATTATTTGAAATTATTTTATAAATACCCTGTTTGTACATAAACGATTACTCCGCATCTATTGTTGATACACCGAGTGTTATTTCCTCAAGAACATCAAGAAGAACTTTAACGGTATCAAGCGAGGTGAACATTGTTACATTGTTCTCAACAGCCGCACGGCGAATTTCAGAGCCGTCTGAATGGCTGTCGCCGTGGCTTACATCAATTGTGTTAATAACATATGATATATGACCCTGACGAAGTGCGAGAAGAATTTCATCGCTGTCATCCTCTGTGAGTTTTGCACGCACTCTTGTGCGGATACCGTGCTTTTTAAGGAACTGAGCCGTGCCCTCTGTTGCCTCGATATTAAAGCCGAGATCATAGAAACGCTTGATAAGCGGAAGTGCGGCAGGCTTGTCGTTATCAGCAATGGTAACAAGCACTGTGCCGTAGTTTGACACATTCATTCCGCTTGCCTGAATTGCTTTATAAAGCGCGCGGGTGAGTGATTTATCATAGCCTATTGCCTCACCTGTTGATTTCATTTCGGGTGAAAGATAGGTATCCATTCCCTTGAGTTTTGAGAATGAGAACGCAGGAGCTTTAACATACCAGCGTTTTTTCTCCTCGGGGTAAACCTTGTCTATTCCCTGCTCTTTAAGGCTGTGACCAAGAATAACTCTTGTTGCAATATCAGCCATCGGGATAGAAGTTGCCTTAGAAAGGAAAGGCACTGTTCTTGAAGAACGGGGGTTAACCTCGATTACATATACATCGTCATTATTGTCTGCAATGAACTGAATGTTGAAAAGACCGATTATATTAATCGCCTTGCCGAGTTTAACGGTGTAGTCGATAATCTTATCCTTAACTGCCTGTGATACAGAGAATGTGGGATAAATTGAGATTGAGTCACCGCTGTGAACACCTGTTTTCTCAACATGCTCCATAATACCGGGGATAAAGACATCGTTGCCGTCGCAAATAGCGTCAACCTCAAGTTCTTTACCCATAATATATTTATCAACAAGAACGGGCTGTTCTGTATTGATTTCAACGGCTGTCTGGAGATAGTGGCGCAGGCTTTCCTCGTTTGCAACAATCTGCATTGCTCTACCGCCGAGAACGAATGACGGGCGGACAAGTACGGGATAACCTATCTGCTCTGCTACCTTTACGCCCTCTTCAATATCTGTTACAGCAAGACCCTTGGGCTGTGGGATGCCGAGGTCGTTCATAACCTTTTCAAATGAATCTCTGTTTTCAGCTCTGTCGATAGCTTCAACATCTGTTCCGATAATCGGAACGCCGAGAGCGTCAAGCGGAGGTGCAAGGTTGATTGCTGTCTGACCGCCGAGAGATACAACAATACCGAGCGGATTTTCAAGCTCGATGATATTCATAACATCTTCAACTGTGAGCGGCTCGAAATAGAGCTTGTCCGATGTTGTATAGTCTGTTGAAACTGTTTCGGGGTTGTTGTTGATGATAATAGCCTCGTAACCTGCGTTTCTGATAGACCAAATAGCGTGAACGGTTGAATAGTCGAACTCAACGCCCTGACCGATTCTGATAGGACCTGAGCCGAGAACTATAATCTTCTTTTTATCTGAAACGATACTCTCGTTTTCCTCTTCATAAGTTGAGTAGAAATACGGAACATAGGAATCAAACTCAGAAGCACAGGTATCAATCATCTTATATACAGGGAAAATCTTGTTTTCCTTGCGCATTTTGAAAATATCTGCTTCTGACTTGTCCCAGCACATTCCGATAAACTTATCGGAAACGCCCATTTTCTTAGCGTCACGAAGAACTGAAACATCGTCCTTATTCTCTTTAAGCACTTTTTCAAAATCAACTATGTTCTTGAATTTCTCAATGAAGAACATATCAATCTTAGTTGCGTTGTAAATGAGAATAGGGTCAACATTAAGGCGTATAAGCTGAGCGATAGCATAAAGTCTGTCATCAGTGCCGATTTTGATATAATCAAGAAGTTCGGCTACGGTGTAATCATCAAACTTTTTGCTGTAAAGGTGGCAAACGCCTGTTTCAAGAGAGCGGACTGCTTTAAGAAGGCTCTCCTCCATTGTTCTGCCGATAGCCATAACCTCACCCGTTGCTTTCATCTGGGTGTTAAGGCTGTTGTTTGCGTCTGCGAATTTATCGAACGGGAAACGAGCGATTTTTGTTACAACATAGTCGAGTGTAGGCTCAAATGACGCAGGTGTGTTTGCAATCTGGATTTCATCAAGGTGCATACCAACGGCAATTTTAGCAGAAACCCTTGCGATGGGATAACCCGAAGCCTTTGAAGCAAGCGCTGAAGAACGGGATACACGGGGGTTAACCTCGATGAGATAATACTGGAATGAATGGGGGTCGAGCGAAAACTGAACATTGCAGCCGCCCTCGATTTCAAGCTCTCTGATTATGCGAAGAGCAGAATCACGGAGCATATGATATTCTTTATTTGTAAGAGTCTGCGAGGGGCAAACTACAACGGAGTCACCCGTATGAATACCAACGGGGTCGATGTTTTCCATATTACAAATTGTAATAGCCGTATCGTTTGCGTCACGCATTACTTCGTATTCAATTTCTTTATAACCTTTAATGCTCTTTTCAACAAGAACCTGATTTACGGGAGAGAGTGCAAGCGCATTTTTGAGCATAAGAGCGCATTCCTCTTCATTATCAGCAAAGCCGCCGCCCGTACCGCCGAGAGTAAATGCGGGTCTGAGTACAACGGGATAGCCAATTTCAGCCGCAATTCTCAAACCATCCTCAAGATTATCGCAAATGTCGGACGGAAGTACAGGCTCACCGAGCTTTTCGCAAAGCTCCTTGAAAAGTTCTCTGTCCTCCGCTCTTTCGATAGCCTCAAAACGAGTGCCGAGAATCTCAACATCGCACTCCTTGAGAACGCCTTTTTTAGCAAGCTGAACTGCAAGGTTAAGACCAGTCTGACCGCCGAGTGACGGAAGAATAGCGTCAGGGCGCTCATGTCTAATAATTCTTGCAACATATTCAAGATTGAGGGGTTCCATATAAACCTTGTCCGCAATTTGAGTATCCGTCATAATGGTGGCGGGGTTTGAGTTGATAAGAACTACCTCGTAGCCCTCTTCTTTAAGAGAAAGACACGCCTGTGTTCCCGAGTAGTCGAACTCGGCAGCCTGCCCGATAATAATAGGACCTGAGCCTATAACAAGTACCTTGTGTATATCAGTGCGCTTAGGCATATTACTCCGCCTCCTTTTCCATCATTTTAATAAATTTATCAAAGAGATATTCGCTGTCCTGCGGACCCGGTGCGCTTTCGGGGTGATACTGAACTGAAAACAGCTTGTTTTCTGCACTCTCTACACCCTCGGCAGTATTGTCGAGCAGATTTTTATGTGTAAGCGTAAGCTCTGTCCCTTTAAGTGAATCAGCGTCTACGGCATATGAATGGTTTTGAGATGTGATTTCAATTTTACCCGTTTCAAGATTCATTACGGGGTGGTTTCCGCCTCTGTGACCGAACTTCATTTTGAAAGTCTTTGCGCCGAGTGCGAGTGAAATCATCTGATGGCCAAGGCAGATACCGAAAATCGGAAGCTTGCCTTTAAGTTCTTTGACAACATTGATAACAGTTGTTACATCCTCCGGGTTTCCGGGACCGTTTGAAAGGAAAAGTCCGTCTGGGCGCATCTTCATTATCTCTTCTGCCGTTGTGTTATAGGGAACAACAGCGACATTACAACCCTTTTCGTTGAGTTTTCTGATAATGTTGAGTTTGATTCCGCAGTCTATTGCAACAACATCATATTTATGATTCGGTGTTCTTGAATACCAGCGTTTTTTGCAGGAAACACGGGACACCATATCAGTTGGGATTTTATAAGCCTTTACCTTTGCAAGCGCTTCTTCATAAGGAGTTGAAGCGTCTGTGATTATAACCTTCTGGCTTCCCTCGTCTCTGATAATTCTTGTGATTTTTCTTGTATCAACTCCGCTGATACCGGGAATTGAATATTCGTCAAGCACTTCGGAAAGAGTTTTTGTATATCTGAAATTTGACGGAAGGTCGTTATACTCCCTTACAATAAGACCGCCCATGGTGGGAATTTTTGTTTCATAGTCTTCATCTGTCATTCCGTAGTTTCCGATAAGCGGATAAGTCATGCAAACCATTTGGTCTGTATATGACGGGTCTGAAACGATTTCCTGATAACCTACCATTGAGGTATTGAAAACCAACTCGTTTATAGACTCTTTATCGGCGCCGAAGCCCCAGCCGTAAAATTCGCAGCCGTTTTCAAGCACGATTTTTTTGTTATATGGCTTCATACACAATTTCTCCTCTCTTCAATGTCATTACATTCTCTCCGTAAAGCTCCCAGCCTTCAAACGGCGTTGCCCTTCCCATTGTAACAAATTTTTCAGGGTCAACAGTCCATTTCTTTTCAAGGTCTAAGACGCACAAATCAGCAGGCGCACCTGCCTTGATTTCTCCGCCCTCGATATTGAAAATCTTTCTTGGGGTTACGGCCATCATTTCAATAAGTTTTTCAAGCGTGATAACGCCTGTTTTAACAAGTTTAGTATACAGCACGGGGAACGCCGTTTCAAGTCCTACAACGCCCATTGCACTCTTTTCAAGACCCTTTGACTTTTCCTCTCTGCTGTGGGGCGCATGGTCTGTTGCGATAACATCTATCGTAGAATCCAGCACGCCCTCTATAAGCGCTTTCATATCCTCTTTTGAGCGAAGCGGCGGGTTCATTTTAAATCTGCCGTCCTCCTGCAAATCCTCATCGCACATAGTGAGATAATGCGGAGCGGTTTCGCAGGTGACTTTAACTCCCCTCGCCTTTGCTTTTCTGATAATATCAACGCTTTCTTTTGTTGAAATATGGCACACATGGTAACGGCAGCCTGTCTCTTCAGCGAGTTTGCAGTCTCTTTCAATCTGCGCCCATTCGCTTTCGCTGCATATACCTTTGTGGTTATGCGCCTTACAGTATTCGCCGTCATGAATATAGCCGCCCTTTAAAAGCTCGTTAACTTCGCAGTGTGCGGATATAATCAAATCTTCCTTTGCGCATTTTTCCATAGCCTCTTTCATAAGCTCGCCTGTCTGCACGCCTGTGCCGTCATCGGAAAAGCCAATCGCCTTATCTTTCAAGGAAGAAAAATCTACGCATTCGCCTCTTCCGAGCCTGCCCTTTGTTATTGAAGCAAATGGGAAAACATCTATAACAGCGTCTTTTTCAATAATATCAAGCTGTTTTTGAATATTCTCCACGCAGTCGGGTACAGGGTTTAAATTAGGCATTGAGCAAACAGCGGTATATCCTGCCCTTGCAGCGGCAGATGTTCCCGATTTAATTGTTTCCTTATAAGAAAAACCGGGCTCTCGAAGATGAACATGAACATCAACAAAACCCGGAATTAAAAAGTATTTAAAATTAAAATCAAAAACACGATCTGCCCCATCGCAAGAAATGGAGTTACCAAGGCTGTGAATTTTAGAATCTTCTATCAGTACATCTGAATTTTTGAAAACGCCGCCTGTGTAAACAACAGCATTTCTGATAAGCAATTTCATAAAACCATACCTCTCGTTTTAGCTATTATATATTATACATTGCTCTAAGTCAATTACAAATTTATTACAAACTTTATTTTTTTATTGAAGCATTTTTAATATTTTATTACACTATTATAAAATTTCAATTCGGAGATGCAGTATATGAAGATTGCTGTTATAGGCGGAGGCGGAGTTCGCTCTATGTTTCTTGCCAAAAGTATTGCCCAGAGAGCTTTAGAGCTTGGCATAAAAACACTTGTTTTTATGGATAATGACAACGAAAAACTTCAGATATACGGCAAAATGGCAAAGACCGTTTCAAATAAAATCTGCCCCGAACTCGATTTCATTTTGACAACCGATGCAAAAGAGGCTGTCAAAAACGCCGATTATGTTATAACCACAATAAGAGTCGGCGGCGACGAAATGCGAGTAAAGGACGAGAGAATTACGCTCGGTATGGGTGTACTCGGTCAGGAAACTACGGGTGCGGCAGGGCTTTCGTTTGCAATGCGAAGCGTAAGTGCTCTTTGTGAATACTGCGAGCTTGTAAAAAAATACGCAAAGCCTGATTGCAAAGTATTTAACTTCACTAACCCAGCAGGCGTTGTTTCTCAAACACTTCGTGATATGGGATATGATTTTACATACGGTATATGCGACGCGCCGAGCGGTATGCTGCGCTCTTTTGAAAAGCTTTACGGAACATCCGAGGGCACTGCTAAAGGTGAAATTTACGGTCTAAACCACCTTTCATATTTCAGCTCAATAAAAATAAACGGAAAAGAAATGCTTCACGAAATAATCGAAAATGACGAAGCATACGAAAAGACAGATTTGAGATATTTTGATAAAGAACTTCTCAGGCAGAGGAATGCCGTTTTGAATGAATATCTCTACTATTTTTACTACCGTGAAAAAGCCGTTGCTAACATACTTAAAGCCGAAAAAACAAGGGGCGAGCAGATTGCGGAAATAAACCGCAAAATGACTGCTGAACTCAAAGAGATTGATGTTGAAAAAGATTTTGACAAAGCGCTTAAAATCTTTGAGCACTGGTACGGCGAGCGTGAAAACAACTATATGGCGAGCGAGACGGGAATCAAGAGAAAACAGCCGTGGAAGTTTGACATATTCGGCAAGGATGACGGCGGTTATGCAGGTGTGGCGCTCAAATTTATAGAAATTGCTCGAAGCGGTAAAAAAGGCAGTATGATACTATGCGTACCGAATAACGGAGCGATTGACGGACTTCTCGACAGCGATGTTGTGGAAATCACCTGCGATATTGATAAAGACGGCGCAACACCCCACAAATTCGGAAAAGTTGACGAACAGAATTTTGAAATTATAAGAAGAGTAAAGATATACGAGAGACTTGCGAGCGAAGCTATAAGAACTAACTCAAAAACAAAGGCAATTGAGGCGCTTACGCTTCACCCCCTTGTAAACAGTTACAGTCTTGCGTGCAGTCTTGTAGAAAAATATCTTGAGCATAATAAAGAATACATTAAGGAGTGGAAATAATGGCATTTATAGCAGGAGCAGGCGCAACTAATGTTGACCTTTTATATGAGGATATGCCCAAAATACCCGACATAGGAGAAGAAATTTACACAGACAAATTCTCTTTACAACTCGGCGGTGGTCTGCCGGCAACGCTTATAAACATAGGCAGGCTTGGTATTGAGGCTAAAATTGCAACCGAACTCGGAAACGATATGTTTTCACAGTTTGCGGCAAACGAATACAAAAAAGCAGGCGTTGCGCCCACAAATATTTATAAAGGAAATGAAATTCCGCTTAATATCACCTCTGCAATCATTCTTAAAAATGACAGAAGTTTTATTACATACGGCAAGGGCAGTATTGAACCTGACGACAAAGCAAAGGAAGAATTTTACGAAATTTCAAAGGGTGCAAAAATATGCCTTATGCAGCCCGGCGGATTTATTGATGTTTACAAGAAGCTCAAATCAGAGGGCACGCTTATGGTGCTTGATATGGGCTGGGACGGCGATATGACCGTTGAAAAGTACGCTGATTTACTTGAAACTGCTGACATTTACACACCTAACCAGAAAGAGGCAGTGCGCATAACAGGCTGTTCAAACCCGAAAGATGCCGCTTATGCCCTCAAGAAATATTTTGACAGAGTTGTTGTTAAGGTTGACAAAGACGGCTGTATAGGAATTGACGGTGACGAATACTTCTTTGTAAATAGCGTTGAAGAATTTAAAAACAAAGACAGTACGGGAGCAGGAGACGCATTCCTTGCAGGTCTTTGCTACGGTCTTTTTTACGATTATCCGCTTAAAGACTGCATAGAATTCGGAAACATTACAGGCGGCAAGGCTGTTACGGCAGTCGGCGCACTTTCTGCATATGTTACTGAAGAAGAATTACTCAGATATAAAAAGGAAAAATTTTAATGGCAAGAGAACTTGAGCCTTATCAGCTTATTGAGCGCAGCCTTATAAAGAAATTCAGAAAGGATATATGGAACCCTTTTATTCTTGCGGTTAAGCGCTATGAGCTTATAAAGGAAAATGACAAAATTGCGGTTTGCATATCGGGCGGCAAAGATTCAATGCTTATGGCAAAGCTTATGCAGCAGCTTCAAAAGCACAGCGATGTGCCGTTTGAACTTGTTTTTCTTGTAATGGACCCCGGTTATAATGAATTAAACCGCAAAAAAATTGAGGACAACGCAAAGCTTCTTCACATACCGATACAAATTTTTGAAAGCGATATTTTTGAAATTGCCAACAGCGTTGATAAATCGCCGTGCTATCTCTGCGCAAGAATGAGAAGAGGATGGCTTTATGCAAAGGCAAAAGAACTTGGCTGCAACAAAATTGCGCTTGGTCATCATTTCAGCGATGTTATAGAAACTACGCTAATTGGTATGTTTTACGGCTCTCAGATTCAGGCGATGCTGCCAAAACTTCACAGCACAAATTTTGAGGGTATGGAACTTATCAGACCGCTTTACTGTGTTCACGAGGACGCCGTACTCGCTTGGTGCAGATACAATTCGCTTGATTTTATAAGGTGTGCGTGCCGTTTTACAGAACAGTATACAGAAAACGGAAACGAGGACCTTATGAGTAAAAGGCAGGAAGTTAAAATGCTTTTGCGTGAACTGCGCAAGACAAATCCGAATATAGAAAAAAGCATATTCAACAGTATTCACGCCGTTTGCCTTGACACAATGCCGGGATATAAAACAGGCGGAATTGAACACACTTTTTTAGAAAGATACTGACAAAAAAGGGCTTAACCATTACGGTTAAGCCCTTTTAATTTAAACTTTTTATTTATCCTCAGAATGCATAATTGCGTCATAGATGATTTCAACGCATTTATCCGTGCCGATTGAAGTGCTGTTAAAGCACATATCATAATTCTGCGCTTTGCCCCACTGACGGTCTGTGTAATAATTATAATTTACACGGCGGCGCTTATCAATTTCTTTCATAAGCTTTCTTGCTTCTTTTTCTGTTGAATTATGATATTTGATAATTCTTTGAATCTTGCTTTCTTCATCGCCGTGGATAAAGATATTCAGGCAGTCATCCCTGTCTGAAAGAATATAATCAGCGCATCTGCCGACAATTACGCACGGTCCTTTTTCCGCAAACTCAAGAATAAGCTTTCTCTGAACGGAATAAACATAATCTTCAAGTGAGGAGCCGCCCCTGTCTCTGCTGACAAAGCCGTAAGAAAAAATACTCTTGAACGGTGAATACTCCCCTACCTGCTCAACATACTCTTCTGCAAAGCCTGTTTTTTCAGCAACCTTTGTGATAATTTCCTTATCATAATAATCACATCCGAGTTTTTTGGCAAGCTCTTCTCCGATATATCTGCCGCCGCTGCCATATTCACGGCTGATAGTAATAACATTATATTTCATAACTTACCCCTCCGATAATGATTGCATCTTAACTTTGCAATCTGAAAAATTCGGATAATATCCGCAAGAATATTATATCATATTTCAGCACCGTTTGTCATTCTTAAAAATCACTAAATAATCTTACGCTGTATTATGAAAAATGCAAAAAAGCGGAGTTCGCCACTGTGTCCTCACTCCGCTTTTCGTCAAATTTTTTATTACATAAGATTAGTAATCATATCAGCAAATCTTGTGGGATTTTCTATTGAAAGACCGCTTACAAGGCGAGCCTCGTTATAAAGAATTTCAGTATAATCTTTGAGCTTATCTTTATCCTGAGCAAAGAGCGTAAACAGCTTTTCAGCTACGGGATGATTTGCGTTTATCTCAAGAACTAACTGAGCTTTCATTCCCTGATTTCCGCCGGGCATCTGGCTGAGTATTTTAGCCATATCTATTGAAACATAACCCTCTGCAGAAAGGCAAACGGCGTGGGAGCCGAGAGAGTCAGAAAACTTAACGGCAGTTACATCGTCGCCGAGATAATTTTTCATCTCTTCAAGCATATCCTTTGCGCCCTCGTTTTTCTCTGTGAGCGCTTTTTTCTCTTCCTCGGTTGAAAGGTTCAAATCGTCCTTACAGATATTTGCAAACTGTTTGCCGTTGTATTCCATAAGCATCTGAATTGCAAATTCATCAACATCATCAGTAAAGTAAAGAATATCATAACCCTTTGCTTTAACAGCTTCTGTCTGAGGAAGAAGAGCGATTTTCTCAACGCTGTCTCCGCAGGCATAATAAATTTTCTCCTGTGCTTCAGGCATATTTTCGATATATTCCGAAAGAGTTACATACTTATCCTCTTTTGTTGATTTAAAGATAAGCAAATCTTTAAGGCCGTCTTTTTCAGCGCCGTACTGCGCATAAACGCCCCATTTTATTTGAGTGCCGAAAACTTCAAAGAATTTCTCATATTTTTCTCTGTCGTTTTTAAGCATTTTTGAAAGCTCTGACTTTATCTTTCTGTCAATAGCTTTAGCTATGATTTTTACCTGATGATCCTGCTGAAGCGTTTCACGGCTGATGTTTAAATTCAAATCGGCAGAATCAACAATACCCTTTACAAAGCTGAAATAATCTGGTACAAGGTCGGAGCATTTCTCCATAATCATAACGCCGTTTGTATAAAGCGCAAGACCCTTTTCATATTCCTTTGAATAGAAATCTGCGGGAGCGGCTGAGGGAATATAGATAAGAGAATCAAATGTTGCCGTGCCCTCTGATTTGAAATGAATTACATCGAGCGGATCACGGTAATCAAAGAATTTCATCTTGTAATACTCGTTATACTCCTCGGGAGTAATCTCATTTTTATTCTTTCTCCAAAGAGGCACCATAGAGTTGAGTGTTTCAATTGCAACCTCTTCTTTGTACTCGCCCTCTTTATCGGGGTCGGGCACGGAATGTGTCTGCTCCATCTTGATTGGATAGCGGATATAATCACTGTATTTTTTAACAAGTTCTGAAATTACATACTGCTCAAGATACTGAGAGTAGTCTTCTGTTTCGGTATCTTCTTTGAGATAAAGAGTGATAACAGTACCTGCGTTTTCTTTTTCGCACTCTTCAATTGTATAGCCGTCTGCGCCCTCGGAAACCCATTTATGGGCAACATCCTCGCCGAAAGCTTTTGAAACAACCTCAACTTTCTGAGCAACCATAAATGAAGAATAGAAACCTACACCGAACTGACCGATAACCTCAATATCGTTGTCCTTTGCATCCTCGTTTTCATCCTTAAAACTCTGTGAGCCTGATTTTGCAATAGTACCGAGGTTTGCTTCAAGCTCATCGGCAGTCATACCGATACCGTTATCTGAAATTGTAATTGTACGGTTTTCCTTATCGGCTGTGATAAAGATTTCAAATTCGTCTTTTTTAATGCCAACGCTGTCATCGGTAAGAGATTTAAAATAAAGCTTATCAATAGCGTCTGAAGCGTTTGAAATGAGCTCTCTGAGGAAAATCTCCTTATTTGTATAAATAGAATTAATCATCATATCAAGGAGCTTTTTAGACTCTGCCTTGAACTGTTTTTTTCTCATAAAAAATCACCTGACTTTTAAAATTAGCACTCTTTAGCTCCGAGTGCTAATTACTATTATAACCTTAATTTGCCATTTGTCAACACCGAGCAAAAAAATTAATAAAATTTACACAAAGTTTTGCAAATCTCTGTTTTTTACGCTGTATATACAACAAAAAACGACAAACGAAAATCTATTCTCCGTCTGCCGTTTTTATATAATCCATTATCTCATCTTTTTCGTTTTGGAGCACACCGTCTATAACCTTATCAAGAATTTGACCCAGCTTTTCCCCGACCTGCCTGCCCGAAAATCCAAGTGCTATTAAGTCATTGCCGTTTACTGCGAGGTCGCATATTCTGTAAGGCTCGCCCCTTTCAAGAATTTCACGAGCCTGCGTTTTCATATTCTCAAGTATTACTATTTCGTGCTGTACTTTTTCGGGGTTATGCGCTTTTAAATCTGCAATTCGCACATCAAGCAAATCAAATGTGTTTTCCGGGGAAATAAGATTAAACCACCGCTTTATATTTATTTTTCCCACATTTTGTACTGACTGATGATATTTTACAAGAGTTGTTATGTGCTTAAGCGTTTTGGTCGACACCTTAAATCTTTTTAAAACTTTCTCGGCAATTTCAGCCCCTGCCTGCGCATGGGTCTTAAAATGGTCACGCCCGTTTTCATCTGTCTTTTTAACAGCTGGTTTGCCTATATCGTGAAGAAGCATTGTAAGCCTTAAATCAGGGTTGGGCTTTGAGTAGGCAACTGCGTTTATAATATGCTCATATACATTATATATATGCCACGGTGTATTCTGCACACATTCAAAGCACGGCACAAGTTCGGGAATCACAACGCCGATAATATCCCTGTACTTATCAAGCACGCTCAAAACATTATCACCGCAAAGAAATTTTGAGAGTTCATTATAAATTCTTTCAGCCGAAACATTGAGAAGAAGCTCTTTATTTCTGAAAAGCGCCTTTTCAGTATTGCTCTCAATCTCAAACCCGAGAACAGACGCAAAGCGCAGGGCACGCATTATGCGAAGCGCATCTTCAGAAAATCTTTTATCAGCGTCACCAACTGTTCTTATAATCTTATTTTCAATGTCTTTTTTGCCGCCGTAAAGGTCTATTATCTCGCCGGACAGCGAACAAGCCATTGCGTTAACAGTGAAATCTCTGCGGCTCAAATCCTCTTCAATACTTTTGACGAAATTCACGCTTTCAGGTCTGCGAAAATCGTTATACTCACCGTCTGTTCTGAAAGTAGTTATTTCATAGTGAGCGCCTTTATGCACAGCGGTAACAGTGCCGTGTTGTATGCCCGTTTCATAAACGGCAACGGAGTTTTTGCGCATAAGTTCTACAACTTTTTGCGGAGAAGCGGAAGTGGCTATATCTACATCGCCGCCACTTTTACCCAGCATATAATCACGCACGCAGCCGCCGACATAGTAGGCACATTCGCCGCCGTTTTCAATTATTTTAATTAAATCTCCGCCGTTTGCAAACTCAAGCACAAAATCACCGCCTTTATATGTTTATTTTACCACATCGGCAGAAATAATACAAATATGAGAAATTTATTATACTATTATTCATTTTTATTTTTACTCGGCGGACAGGGCTACTGCACGCTTGAAATGCTGTGGCGAGGCAGAACTCATTACAGTATGTTTTTTGCGGGCGGACTTATATTTATCTTTCTTGTTTTTATTCAGAGAGAATCAGAAAAGGCACCTCTTTTAGTGAAGTGCCTTTTAGGTAGTATTTTTATTACGGCAACCAAATTTATTTTCGGATGCGTTTTCAATTTGGAATATTCAATGGGAGTATGGGACTATTCAAATCAGCCCTTTAACATACTCGGTCAGGTTTGCCTTTTGTATTCCGTTTTATGGTTTTTCCTGTGTTTCGCTCTTTTCAAATGGGTCATTAAAGACAAGCTTTACAACAGACTTGTCTGAATAGCTGCGAAGCTCATCCCTTGCGTGCAAAACCTCCTCCTTAGTGAGAGGTGGATTGTCCTCAGGATAATCCCATTTGTCAAACGGGTTTTCTTTTTGCACAACCATTCTTCCCTCTTCATCAAGTATCCACGGAAACACAAGAATTTTACGCTTGTTTTTAACATAAAACAGATTGCCCGTTCTGCCGTGAGAGATATTTTTGAAAAAAGACAGACCTTTTGCCTGCTTCATAATTGTTAAAACCTGCTGGTCATACGGAAGTCTTCTGAACTGCCACCTGTTGAAAAGCGGAAGAACAATAATTCCGAGAATCAGTACAGCGGCAATTATAAGCCAAATCTGATAAGGTTCCATTAATCGTCAATTCCTATCGTAATAATTTCAAACGGTGAATATTCGATAACATCAGTTTCGCCCTCTGTCTCCTCAAGCATATTGAGAAGCTTTACTTTTCTGTCAAGGACAATTCTGCCTCGTCTGCCATCCTGCTCAGAAAGGCGGATAACAGTCATACTGCCGTCCTCGCTCTTCTTAACAGCCTGCATATAAAGAGGTTCAAATGTGGGAAGCGCCCACTCAACATCAGCCTTAACAAGCGGAACATTGTACTGGAATGCAGTTTTATTTATACCTGCCTCAACTGCGCCGCCGCTGTGGGGCATAATCATATAGCAAAAATCGTGATGACCCATATCCGATGTTACATCGGGTCTGATTGTTGCACGAAGAAGAGAAAGACTGATAAGATTATCGGAAAATCCTACGCCGTATTTGCCGTCGTTAATAATGGCAACGCCGCCGTCCGTCTCTGACAAATCACACCATTTATGATGGCAGGTTTCAAAGCGAGCCTGCTGCCAAGCGGTGTTTTTATGCGTATCTCTTTCAATAAAGCCTGCCGAGGTATCGCAAAGCGCTTTTCTTGAAAGCACATTGCAGTTAAATTCAGCCTTTGCGAGTTTATGCTTTTCATTCCACTCAACAACATTTTCAACCTCAATTCCCCTGCTGCGTCTGAACAGACGAATAAGCATTGTCCATACGGATTTTTCGGTTTCAAGAGTTGTTACGAATGTTGCGCACTCGCCGTCTTTTTCAAGAAGTGAAAGCGGTTCTTTAACTGAGATTTCTATTTCCTTATCTCTGTAATTCGGAAGAATATCCCAAGCATCATAGTTTCCTGGGCAATCGGTGAAAATTTTAAGCTTGTTAAACTCGCCGTCAACCCATTCTCTCTCAAGTTCTTTATCGTAGAGAGAAGCTATTGAGCCGTCCTCGTTAAACTTAACTGAATAATAAGGAGTTTCAACAGTATCGCCGATTTCAATCCACTCACCGCTGTAATTAGACTTGCGAAGAACTGCACTTGAAAGAGGTGCCATTTCGGGAACAATCCAATTACCCTTTTCAAAATATCTTGTTGAAGTACCGTTTTTATTAGGAACGAATGTGAGTGCATCCCTCTTAAAGTTGAGAGTATTGAAATACTTTGAGCCTGATTTGATAATTTCATCAAGACCCTTTTCAATCTCTGCATAATCTGCCATAGCGTCCTCATAAACAGGGTGAATATGAGAGCCTGGAAGAATATCGTGGAACTGATTTATAAGGAGTTTTTTATAAAGTTCTGTGATTTTCTGAGTGTTATCCTCGCCCCTCATAACGCTGAGCATTTCGGCAGTTCTGAATTTATATTCAAGGCGGCGGTTTGCACGCTTGAGGTTGCTCTTTGTTGTAAATGTACCTCTGTGCATTTCAAGATAAAGTTCGCCGTCCCAAGTTTTAAGATTTTTATTATCTTTAAGATTCTTTTCAAGGAATTCAGCGCCGCCCATATGAGTGCATTTCGGCATAATTGAAAGCTTATCAAAGCGTTTCATAAGCTCAATCATTTCCTCGGTGCAGCCCGAGCCGCCGTCACCGTAGCCGAACATATTCATAGTCTGTCCGCCGCTGTCCTTATCAATATACGCATCCCAGTTTTCCTGAATCTGGCTGGGCATATTCCATGTTATGAAATGAGTTGGCGGAACGCAGGCAAGAACGCTTGAGCCGTCTATACCTTTCCATATGAAGTTATTGTGCGGGAAACGGTTTGTATCATTCCATGTTGACATTTTGTTTGAAACAAAATATTCAACGCCGCATTTTTTAAGAATCTGCGGAAGTATCCAGCTATTGCCGAAAACATCGGGAAGCCAAGCGTTATTTACTGTTTTGCCGAACATACGCTTGTAGGTCTGCTGACCGTAAAGGCACTGGCGGATAAGGCTTTCCGCTGACGGCACATTGCAGTCGGGCTCAATATACATTGCGCCTACAGGCTCAAACTGACCGTTAGCAACCTTTTCTTTAAGTTCTTCAAAAACATCGGGATAGTATTTTTCAAGAGTTTCGTAAACATATGGCTGTGTATGAGTATATTTAAATTCAGGGTATTTATCCATAAGGCGAAGCTGAATAAGCACCGTTCTGAGATTTTTCTGAACAGAGTGTATTCTGCGCCAGTAATAAGCAATATCAAGGTGAGAATGAGCGATAAGTGCAACATCGCCGTTGCCTTTATATGTATCGTTTGCAAAAACAACCTCGTCAAGATATTTCTGTGCATCCTCAACGCCTGTGAGTTCATCATCGTCAAAACCAATGCAGTTCATTGCGTTGTTGAGTTCTTTGTTGAGGAAGTTTCTGTAATCCTCATTGAAAAGTTCGCTCTTAGCGATATCGAGCAAAAGCTCAAAATCCCATACAAGGTCCTGAACAGCGTGGTTGACTGTGCATATATAAGCGCCCTCAAAAATCTGACGGCATCCTCTAACAGAAAGGCTTTCGGGGTTACGCTCATCATCGGGCTTACTTCTGTTGTAGCCCATCATATCAAAATGGAGTGTTTTTGTATCGTCAACATACGGTGAAAGAAGCATTCTTTCACGGTTGGGGTCAACGCCGCCAACATACTTTCCGTTTACCTTAACGCAGATTTCAGCCGCTGTTTTAAGAGAAAACCAAAGTTCTTTGCCCTGCATTTCCTCGGGAATATCAACATCAGCCTTGATAAACGCTGTGCCGTCGGGAGTGAAATACATATCGCCTTTTTTAAGCGGTCTGTAATCGTCGGAATAATATTCAAATTCCATTTCTGCCACCTGACGGGCGTCTCTTATCATAAGATTTTCGATTTCCCACTTTGAGGAATAAATATGTCTTTTGAGCCAGCCGAAGCGCAAATCAGTCCATTCTTCGGGGCGCATAGACCTTCTTACAACTTTAATATGAGCCATAGATTTTCTCCTTACACATCCTGGAAATACGGTTTTTTACGCACAGCGTTAACTTTAACCGTTTTTTTGAGGTCTCTTTTTATTTCGCTTTCAATCCACGCAACACAGCGGTCAAGAATAAGGCACTTTGAGCACTCGCCTCTGAAAATAACTGTAAGTTCATTATTTTCAAGAGATACAAATTCTATCCAGCCGCCGTCGCCCTGGAGTTTGGGCTGAAGCACTGTTTCGATATATTTTTCAACACTTGTCATAGCTGTCCTCCGCTTATGCGCCGATTATATCGGTAATCGTCTTTTTGATTTCGGAAAGCCTATTTTCGGCCTTTTCCTTGTTTTCATCCTTAACGCTGTAATAAACCTTGATTTTCGGCTCTGTTCCGCTTGGGCGAACTGCAAGCCAAGAACCGTCCGTCCACACAAATTTAAGAACATTTTCAATCGGAAGATCGTCAACGCCCTTTGAGTAGTCGATTATCTTTTCAAGGCCGCTGAAAAGGCTGTTTCCACTTTCACGAAACTGCGCCATAAGCGCCTGAATTTTCTCTGCGCCGTCCTTGCCTTTTAAAACAAAAGAATCAAGCGAATCAAGATAATAACCGTATTCTGCGTAAATATCGTTAAGTCCGTCAATAAGAGTTTTGCCCTGTGATTTATACCAAGACGCCATCTGGCAAATAAGCATTGCAGAAACAACAGCGTCCTTATCTCTTGCATGAGTGCCTACGAGATAGCCGTAAGACTCCTCATAACCGATAACAAATTCCTTGTCGCCCTTTTCCTCATACTTATTAATCTTTTCACCGATATACTTGAAACCTGTGAGAGTTTCCTCAATATTAAGACCGTATTTTCTTCCGATATTAGCACCGAGTTCGGAAGTAACAATGGTTTTAACAAGCGTTGACTTGCTGTTTAAAGTTTCCTTTTTCATATCAAGGACAAATTTAACAAGCAATGCGCCTGTCTGATTTCCTGTAAAGAGAACATATTCGCCGTTTTCATCACGAACTGCAATACCGACTCTGTCGCAGTCGGGGTCTGTGCCGAGAACAATATCAGCGCCTGTTTTCTTAGCCGTTTCAATAGCGATATTAAGAGCGTCCTTTTCCTCAGGGTTAGGACTTCTTACTGTTGAGAAATTGCCGTCGGGAAGTTCCTGTTCTTTTACAACAGTTACATCAAGACCTGAAAGCATATGCCTTACGGGGATATTGCCAGTACCGTGAAGCGGAGTATAAACTATTTTTAGACCTGTATTTTCTGTAAAGAGCGACTGCTTTTCAACTTCTTTATAATATGCCGCAAGTTCGTTTTCACCGATAGCGTTGATATTTTCAGCATTAACTGAATTATCAGAAAGAATTGAAGCAACCTCTTTTACATCTGTTTTTTCTATGTAGGACAAAAGAAGCGCCGCAACCTCTGTGCATATCTGACAGCCCTTTTCATCGTAAACCTTATAGCCGTTATACTCCTTGGGATTGTGGGAAGCTGTTATCATAATTCCCGCATTACAGCCGAGATAACGGGTAGTAAACGAAAGAACGGGAACGGGTACGCAGGTTTCATATTTGAAAACCTTGATTCCGCAGCCTGCAAGAATCTGCGCCGCACATTCTGCAAAAGCTGATGAATTATTTCTTGTATCATACGCAATGGCAACGGACTTTTCGCCCTCAAATTCTGTATTGAGATAATTTGCAAGACCGAGAGTTGCTTTGCCGACAGTGTATTTATTCATTCGGTTTGAGCCTGCGCCCATAACGCCTCTCAAGCCGCCCGTTCCGAAAGCGAGATTTTTATAAAATCTGTCTTCAATCTCTTTTTCATCGGTGACGGAAAGAAGCTCTTTTTTTGTATCTTCATCAACGAATGAAAGCCAGTCGTTATATTTATCCTTATAAGTCATAAATACCCTCCGCAATTAAATTTAAGTAATTATATCATTATTAAAGGGTGTGTTCAATAAACAAATTCTAAAACTTTAAACACAAATTCACTATAATTCTGTTACATTTTACAAAAAATGTTAGTCTTCTTTTTCATCCGTTTCTATAAAATCAACTTCTTTTACCTGTGTGCCATAACGAGCGTTATCAACTTGTTCTTTAATGCTTTTTGCTATTTCTGCAACCTGTATATATGCAATCAAATCAAGAGCGGCAAAAACGAGAAGCCCTGCGCCTACAAACTGAACGATAGCGTCCTGCGTGTGAAACGGGTTTACTATACTGAATATTCCGAGTGCGATTGAAGCTATTGAAAGCACAACGGTTAAAATCCACGAACGGCGTTTTACAGCCGCTACATAAAATGAGTTTACGAGGTCAACTATACCACCGACAAGCATATATATTCCCAAAATAAACACCATTACGGACATAATCTGCCTGTAAGCAAGGCAGATTATCAAGCCGCCGACAACGCTTAAAATACCGAGCGTTAAAGTGAGTGTAAAGCCCTTTTTAACAACATAGGAGATTATTGCAAAAACACCGCAGGCGATAAGCGCGCCGCCGATAAACAAAGCTGTATACGCAAGCATATTTTGAGGAAAAGCGATAAGCAAAATGCCGAGTATTGCCGTAACCGCAATAAAGATTATTGAATATTTTTTCATTTGAGTAAGAATTTTTCTCATAATGCACCTCTAAATTTATTATTAATAAAAACCGCTGAACTATTAAAAAAGGGGGCGGAAACCGCCCCCCGTAAGGCTGACAATATCAACCGAGATTATCGCCTTTAATCCTGAACATTATTTTCTGAAATGATTTTTTGAGCAATGTGCTCGGGACATCTGTCATATCTTGCAAATTCCGTTGTAAATGAGCCTCTGCCCTGAGTAATCTGACGCATTGCGGTTGAGAAAGTTGTCATTTCCGCTTCGGGAATTTCAGACAGTATTTCCTGCATACCGTCACCGACAGGGTTCATACCGAGCACTCTGCCTCTGCGCTTATTAATATCGCCGATAACATCGCCCATAGCGTCATCGTTACACAAAACTTTTACGGTTGAAATAGGCTCAAGGATAATAGGCATTGCGTTTGAAACGCCCTCTTTGAACGCAAGAGAAGCTGCCATTTTGAAGCTCATTTCGCTTGAGTCAACAGGGTGATATGAGCCATCATAAAGAGTAGCTTTAATTCCCACCATAGGATAGCCTGCAAGCACACCCTTTTCCATACACTCATTAAGACCCTTTTCAACTGCTGGGAAGAAGTTTTTAGGCACTGAACCGCCTACAACTCTTTCGGCAAATTCAAGCTTTTCGCAGTCAAACGGCTCAAATTCAATAAATACATCACCGAACTGACCGTGACCGCCGCTCTGCTTTTTATGTCTTCCCTGTGCGGAAACTTTCTTTGTAATTGTTTCTCTGTATGCGATTTTCGGAGCAGTAAGTTCAACATCAACAGAGAATTTTGCCTTGAGTTTTGATACTGCAACATCTATCTGCTGTTCGCCGAGACCTTTTATAATCTGCTCGTGTGTTTCGTTATTAACAAAGAATTTAAGACTGGGGTCTTCCTCACAAAGTCTTGTAAGACCTGAAGCGATTTTCTCCTCCTCGCCTTTCTTAACTGCCTTAACAGCCATTGCATAAGTAGGTTCAGGTGTAGCAACGCCGTCCGCCTTAACAGGCATATCCGCACTGCAAAGAGTATCGCCCGTGCTGAAACCTGAAAGCTTAACGATTGCGCCTATATCGCCTGCAGGAATCTCGGCGCAGTCTATCTGCTTAGCACCGAACATTGTAACGATTTTACCGATTTTTTCTTCTTTGCCCGTATTTGAATTATAAGCAGCTGTTGAAGCAGTTATTTTACCGCTCAAAACCTTGAAGAATGAAAGTTTTCCGATAAACGGGTCTGCAACAGTTTTAAAGCATATAGCCGCAAGCGGGCCGTTTGAATCTGCTGTAAGTTCAACAGGCTCATCATTAGAAATTGCATATTCGGAAGTGGGCGCAGGGCAAACCTCTGCAATGAAATTAAGAAGCTGATCGCACGCCGCTCCGCTCAAGCCGCTGAGAGCAAATACGGGGATAATAGAACCGTCTGCAACGCCGATTTTAAGACCCTTAATCTTATCTTCAACAGTAAGCTCTTCACCTGAGAAATATTTTTCCATAATTTCTTCATCAGTTGAAGCAACGGCCTCATTGAAAACTTCTTTAATAGCGTCAAATCTTGCCGAATCATCATGAGCCGTATTTACTTCAACAGGCTTAATTCCGTCATAAGAATACGCCTTATCATCAACAATGTTATAATAACCGCTAACTTTTCCGCCTGAGATAACGGGTACAACTATCGGGCACACGCTTGTTCCGAATTTAGCCGCCATGGCGTTGAAAGACTTATAAAAGTCTGCTCTTTCATCGTCCATTTTTGTTGCAACAAAAATTCTTGCCATACCTCTTGAGCCTGCGCTCTTGAACGCTTTTTCTGCGCCAACTGCAAGTCCTGAGCGAGCGGATACAACGATAACAGCCGTATCAGCGGCTCTGATACCCTCTGCCGCACCCTGCGCAAAGTCAAAAAGACCGGGAGTGTCAATAATATTAATTTTTTTACCTTTATATTCAACAGGCGCAACTGCGCTTGAAACAGATACTTTTCTCTTTTTCTCTTCTGCGTCATAATCAGTAACGGTTGTGCCGTCTGCAACTTTGCCGATTCTTTCGGTAGCGCCTGCTACATTGAGAAGCGCCTCTGCAAGTGTGGTTTTACCCTTTGACGCATGACCTGCAAGAACAATATTCCTTATATTTTGTGCTTCATAGATTTTCATAAAACAACCTCTTTTATTACTGTCTCTTATACACATCTCCGAGCCCACGAGACCGAGGCTGATCTC
>UQFL01000019.1 GCA_900540305.1 uncultured Oscillospiraceae bacterium
GCTCGGAGATGTGTATAAGAGACAGATATTGGTTTAATGGGTTACAAAGATGTCAAAATAGGTCTAATATATTTAAACTTTCTTGTATTCGAAATTGTTAGATATTATGAAAAATTCATTCTGAGATATTTATAATGTTCTTCATAATGTATCTACTTAAATCTATGTACTAGTATTTACAACATATTTTCATCATCGAAAGCGTAAGTATCATAAGCAAAGTTTTGAAAATATTAGGCAAAACAAAAACGCATGGTAAAGGTTAATGAGCCTTATACCATGCTTTTTTCTATACAATTATATAATTACCGTAAAGCATTATGCCATAAAGCGGCGGATAACACTTTCCATATCTTCGTAATTCATAATCTTCGGAACAGGATAGCCGGGGTTACCCTCTTTAAGCGCTCTTGTGATAAGAGTGGGAAGATCCTCTTCCTTAATCATATCAAAGCTTGAGGGAATATTCATATCAGCATTAAGCTTCTTAACTGCGTCTATGAACTTAACAGCCTTATCAGCCTGTGAGTCGCCAGCAATACCTACAACATCCGCAAGCTTTGCAAGCTGGGGATAAATGCAGTCGCCGTACCACTCAAGCACATATGGCAAAATAACTGCGTTAGCAAGACCGTGAGGCGTTCCGTAAAGACCGCCGAGGTTATGAGCGATTGCGTGAACATAACCTACATAAGCTCTTGTAAACGCACAGCCTGCCCAATATGAGCCCTTGAGCATATTTGCTCTTGCTTCATAATCCTTTCCGTTTTTATAAGCCTCTTCAATATTATCAAAGATAAGCTTAGTTGCCTTTTCCGCCTGCTGCCTTGTCTGCTTAGTATTGCTTCTGCCGATGTAAGCCTCAACTGCGTGAGTGAGCGCATCCATACCTGTTGTCGATGTAATGTGCGGCGGCAAACCTACGGTAAGTTCCGGGTCAAGCACCGCAAATTTCGGACGAAGACAGATGTCGTTAACTGCGTTTTTCTCATGAGTTTCAGGGTCTGTTACAACAGCGGCAACAGTGGTTTCTGACCCCGTTCCTGCAGTGGTTGGCACAGCAAAGAACGGCGGCAATTTTTTGAGTACTTTAAGATATCCTCTCATCTGGCGCACGGTCTGATTAGGTTTAACAACTCTTGCGGCAGCAACCTTAGCGCAGTCCATTGAAGAACCGCCGCCGAAAGCAATAAAGCCCTCGCAGCCGTTTTTGATGTACATCTCACGCGCAGCCTCAATGTTCGGAATTGTGGGGTTTGGCTGAACACCGTCATAAACCACATATTCAACGCCTACTTCAGTAAGCTTTTCGAACATGGGATCAAGCAGATGGAGCCCCATAAGGCCTTTATCTGTTACAACAAGAACCTTATTGATACCCTTGCTTTTAATGAATTCCGGAAGTCTGAGAACAGAGCCCTGTCCCTCAAGAAGATGAGGCTCAGACCAGTCAAGGAAATTCATTGCAAATTTAAAAGCGCCCTGATATATACGATACCAGCACTTTTTCAATTCCCAAAGCATCAAATCCCTCCTTCTTTATAAAATATATAGGTATATTTTACTAAAAAAATCCCGTTTTTGCAATAGCAATTATAAACTTATTCTTAACTCTTCCAAAAACAGTTTTTTTATGTTATATTTATTTCAACTAATTACATCGGAGTTGATACTATGAGTGATGCAAAACTTATTTTCTGCGGAAGCAGTCCCCTGTTCTTAAAAGAAGAACTTACTTCGCAAAGCAACAAGGAAAACGGCGGCGCTGCATTCCGTATACCAAGCCTTATTAAATCAGGAAACACACTTGTAGCTGCAATAGACAGAGCGTCCTGCGGGGCGGACTGGGGCTATATTGAGATAGCGATAAGACGTAGCGAGGACGGCGGCGAAACTTGGAGCGAAATTGAGCCGATTGCTATCCCCCCTGCAAGGGAAACAAGAATTTCTTCCGATTCCTACGCCTCAGCATTTTTTATTGATCCCTGTATGGCGATTGCTCCAAACGGCGATATAGTTATACTTGTAGACTTTTTCCCCGAATGCATGGGAATACATAAAAAGAAGATACTTGACAAAAAGAAAATTCCGTATGCCCAGCTAAACGGAAAAATGAGACCGCTTATTTATGACAGAGACAGCAATTTCTATTATATAGACGAGGACGGCACTGTATTAAACAGCAGAAAAGAAGCCACCGAATACAGACTTGCCGACTCTCTCGGCTCACTTTACAAAGGCGAGGAGTATATGGGTAACATATATCTCAACGGCGCAATGGGTAAAAATGAACTTGGTGCAAATATCACTTTCGGTGCTCCGTTAAAAGCTCCTAAGAGAAGCTATGTATTTATGCTTAAAAGTTCGGACAACGGCAAAACTTGGAGCGAGCCAAAGGATATAACAAATATGGTTTTGAACGAGGATGACGGCGTATTTCTCGGCGTTGCTCCCGGAGTGGGAACAACAACGGAGGAAGGCAGAATCATTATGCCGCTTTATGTTATGGGCAAAAAGCTCAGCACCGCATCTGTTTACAGCATAGATAACGGTGAAACATGGCACAGAATGACGAGAAACCCATATTCAGAAAACATTGACGAATGGCAGATGATAAACGCTCCGGACGGAAGTGTAGTTGGTCTCGGCAGGCAGAAGTCATATGGTAAAACGCCCGTTTCTATATCTCAGGACGGCGGCAAGAGCTGGGAGAAATGCAAAAAGACAGCTTTATATGCCCCTAAATGCCAAAAGAGCGTTATTACGGCGGGAGACTATGTTTTCTGCTCGCACGCAAGCTCTAAGAAAAGAGAAAACGGCGTTATATCAATAGGAAAGCTTCGTATGCAAAGCGGAAAATACTGCCACATAGACTGGTTTAAGGATGTGGAAATAAACAAGGGCTTTTTTGCATATTCCTGCCTTACACAGATTGATGACGACACAATAGGCGTACTTTATGAATCAGAGCCGAGCAGTTATATTGAATTTAAAAAATACAAAATCAGCGAAATGATTTAACTATTGCCATTGTTGAAAATAAACACTTGCAATCCGAAAAACAATATATTATAATATAGCAGATAAGAAAACGCGATGACGAAGAAAAGTAGCTTTTCTCACACCGTTTCAGAGAGCAAAACCACGGCTGAAAGTTTTGTACGGCGATTAAAGCGAAGTTCCCTTCCGAGCGGCTGTGCCGAAAGTTTTTCAATTAGGTGCAGACGAAGTGAGCCCCGTTACCGGCTCAAAAAGTGTTTGCTTGGATTATAACTCTTTGCAAAAATAAGGGTGGTACCGCAGGTAGTAACAATACTTGTCCCTGTTCTCAGGGGCAGGTATTTTTTTATTTATGAAAGAAAGGAAGATTTGATGAAAAACCAGCTTGAAGAAATCAGACGAGCAGCAACAGAAGCGCTTGATTCGTTTGAAACAAAAGAGCAGCTTGAAGAAGCAAGAATTAAATATCTAGGCAAAAAAGGCGAGCTCACCGCTATTCTTAAGCAGATGGGTAAACTTTCAGCAGAGGAAAGACCCGTTATCGGTCAGCTTGCTAATGAAATCAGAGCAGATATAGAAAACAAAATTGCGCAGAAAAGCGCAGAAATCAAGAAAAAAGAGCTTGAAGAAAGGCTTAAATCAGAAACAATAGATGTTACTATGCCAGGCAAAGCTCCCGAAGTAGGTCACAAGCACCCGCTCACAATAGTTCTTGATGAAATCAAGGAGATATTCATGGGTATGGGCTTTGACATTGCGGAAGGTCCTGAAGTTGAATATGACTACTACAACTTTGAGGCACTCAACATTCCCAAAGACCACCCTGCAAGAGATACACAGGACACTTTCTATATTGATGAGAATATCGTTCTCAGAACGCAGACTTCTCCCATGCAGATAAGATTTATGGAAAACCACAATCCGCCTTTCAGAATGATTGCTCCAGGACGAGTTTTCCGTTCAGACGCAGTTGACGCAACACACTCTCCCCTTTTCCACCAGATTGAGGGACTTGTTGTAGACAAAGGCGTTTCAATGGCAGACCTCAAAGGTACTCTTGAGGCATTTGCAAAGAGACTTTACGGCGAAAACACTAAAATCAGACTTCGCCCCCACCATTTCCCATTCACTGAGCCAAGCTGCGAAATAGATGTTTCCTGCTTCAAGTGCGGCGGCAAGGGATGCCCGATGTGCAAAGGCGAAGGCTGGATTGAAATTCTCGGCGGCGGAATGGTACACCCCAAGGTACTTAAAAACGGCGGTGTAGACCCTGACGAATACAGCGGTTTCGCATTCGGTATAGGTCTTGAAAGACTTGTAATGTTCCGCTTCAACATTGATGATATGAGATTGCTTTACGAGAATGATTTAAGATTTCTCGGTCAGTTTTAAGGAGGTGTGCTGAATGATATTATCAAGAAAATGGCTTAAAGATTATGTTGATTTGAGCGATATTTCAGACAAAGAATTTTGCGACGCCATGACCCTTTCCGGCTCCAAGGTTGAGGAGTTCAAAAAAGAGGGCAGCGAACTTCAAAATATAGTTGTGGGCAGGGTTGATTCTCTCACTCCCCACCCAGATTCAGACCACCTTTGGATTTGCAGCATTGCAGTAGGCAAAGAGGAAAACGAGCAGATTGTTACAGGTGCTCAAAATCTCACAGTAGGCGATTATGTGCCCGTTGCGCTTCCCGGTGCAACTGTTTACAACAGAAAAGACCACTGCATTGAAAAAATCAAAAAGGGCAAATTAAGAGGCGTTGAGTCAAACGGTATGCTCTGTTCATTTGACGAACTCGGTCTCACTCAGAATGATTTTCCCTATGCTGCGGCAGACGGTATCTTTGTTTTAGGCGATGACTGCGACCACACACTCGGAATGGATATTCACGAGGCTATCGGATACGATGATACCTGCGTTGAATTTGAAATAACTTCTAACCGCTGCGACTGTATGTCTGTTTCAGGACTTGCAAGAGAAGCTGCGGCTACTTTTGACAGAGATTTCAGTTTCCCCGAACCCGTTGTAAAAGAGGGTCACGGCGATGTAAATGAAATGCTCAGCGTAAATATTTACGAGCCTGATAAGTGCTACCGTTATTCGGGTGCAGTTGTTGAAAATGTAAGAGTTAAGGAAAGCCCCCGATGGATGAGAGAAAGACTTCGTGCAAGCGGTGTGCGCCCCATAAGCAACATTGTTGATATAACAAACTATGTAATGCTTGAATACGGCCAGCCTATGCACGCATTTGACCTTCGTTTTCTTGAGGGCAACACAGTAAATGTAAGAAATGCCGCAAAGGGTGAAAAAATCACCACACTTGACGGCGTTGAAAGAGAGCTTGACGAAAGTATGCTCGTTATTGCAGACGCCAAGAAGCCCGTTGCTGTTGCAGGCGTTATGGGCGGCGAATACAGCGGAATTATGGACGATACAACAACTATCGTTTTCGAGTCTGCTTGCTTCAACGGCATTTCAGTAAGAAGAACTGCAAAGGCTCTCGGAATGAGAACAGAAGCATCAAGCAGATACGAAAAAGAGCTTGACCCAAGCGCAACTATGAACGCACTCAAGAGAGCACTCCAGCTTGTTCAGGAGCTTGACGCAGGTGATGTTGTTAACGGTATTGTTGACACTTATGTTAAGCCGAAAGAGCCTGTTGAACTTAAATTCGATTACAAGTGGATAAACGATTTCATAGGTATCAATCTTTCCGAAGCTGAGCAGAAGAAAATACTTGAAAAGATTGAATTCAAATTTGACGATAACGGCAACATTATTGCTCCGTCATTCAGAAACGATATTGAGCACATTGCAGATATTTCAGAAGAAGTTGCCCGTTTCTACGGATACCACAACATTCCTAACAGAATTTTGAGCGGTGTTGCAGTGGGCAAACTTACTGATTCTCAGAAATTTATTCAGAATGCGAACAGAGCGCTTATCTCTTGCGGATGCAGTGAAGTTTCAACATTCAGCTTCATCAGCCCCAAGGCTTATGACAAAATTGCACTTGATGAAAACAGCCAGATGAGAAATTCTGTTGTTATTATGAATCCTCTCGGCGAGGACACAAGCATTATGAGAACAACAATTCTCCCCTCAATGCTTGATGTTCTTTCACATAACTACAACCACAAGAATGACAGCGCCGTTCTCTACGAAATAGGAACAGTTTACGAGCCCACCGAAAAGGGCAAGCTTCCGATTGAAAGCCAGAAAATCGCAATCGGTATGTACGGAAACTCAGCAAACTACTATTCACTCAAAGGAATTGTTGAAAAACTGCTTGATATTCTCAATGTTGCACCTTATGACATTGAGGCTGTTTCCACTCTTCCCACATTCCATCCTGGAAGAACGGCACAGTTCACAATCGGCGGTAAGGTTCTTGCCACTCTCGGCGAAATCCACCCCACCGTTTGCGAAAACTATTCAATCGGCACAAGAGTTTATGTTGCCGAAGTTGATGTAAACACAGCTTACGAAAACAAACTCGGTGTAAGAACACACAAACCGCTTCCCAAATTCCCCGCAGTATCAAGAGACCTTGCTTTCGTATGTGACAAGACCATTCCTGTTCTTGTTCTTGAAAAAGCGATTGCAGAGGCTGTTGGCAAAACACTTGAAAGCGTTAAGCTTTTCGATGTTTACGAAGGCGAACAGATTGAAAGCGGCAAGAAGAGCGTTGCTTTCAACATCAAGATGAGAAGCGCAGACAAGACGCTTACAGACGAAGAGGCTGACGGCGCAATGAAGAGAATTGTAAAAGCGCTCTCAAAAATGGGTATTAACCTTAGATCCTAATAAAAAATCATACCTGACCTGTAATGCAGGTCAGGTACTTATTTTAGGCACATTTACAGCAAAGAGTCCGCTTTTTTGTTATTTATAAAAATAAATATTGTAATTGTTCCTATTTTTGTATATAATTAGATTGTGTATGAATCCGAATTTGGAGGTGACTTTACTGTGAGATCAGATAAAACTATTTCATTTTCTGTTAAAGATGAAGTTGAACGCAAGAAAAAAGAAATATTAACTGAGGTTTACGATGCTCTCAAGGAAAAGGGATACAACCCTATTAACCAGATTGTAGGATACCTGCTTTCTGAGGACCCTACTTATATTACAACATATAATAACGCAAGAAGCCTCATCTGCAAGTTGGACAGAGATGAGTTGTTGTCCGACATGGTAAAGCTTTATCTTGATTCATAACTGCAATCAACACAATAAAATAAAAGGAGGGGTTTTACTTGGCAGAATTTAAAGATACATTTCTTACCTATAAAGGCAAGCCTTTGGTAAGATGCGGTAAAACGATTTATTACGGCAACATGTCAGACCCGTATGTTGCATGCCTTCAAATCCAATCCGATAAGGAATTCAAGGATATTTCTCTTTCCGAAAAAGTTCTTATTCAGATTATCAAAACAGATCCGGAAGTCAGCCCGAAAGAAAAAATTGTTAAAAAGAGCGAGAAAGTCGGTCTTTTCAACGCACTTGACCTCGGTTCAGTTTGGCTTGAAAGAGAATTAAAAAAATAAGCAGTAAAAAAGACCTGATTTGAATACCAAATCAGGTCTTAATTTTTTGTCTTTTAATTAGGAAAGCTTTTTTATAATTTCTTTCATTTCGTCAAGATGTTTTTCCATATCAGCAACAAGCGCAAACTGGTTTTTAGCACGCACAAGATTGTGCTCAGGATAAGCTGTTTTGAAATAAACATCGCCGTTAATATAGTCAGTAAGGAAACGCATACCGCACTCAAAAGTCATAAGTATGCAGGCAAATGCAAGGTTATCCTTTTCAGCTTGATTAAGGCTGTCCCCTGCCTGAGAAAGGAATCCTTTTGCATAGGCTTCAAAATACTCAAGGTCTAAGGATACCTTTGACAAATCAGCTTCGTCTTCCTCAGCGGTATTCGCGCCGAATCTGATTGAATCGCCGAAATCATAAAGCGCAAGACCTGGCATAACGGTATCAAGGTCTATAACACAGATTGCTTTTATGCTGTTTTCATCGAACATAACATTATTAAGCTTTGTGTCATTGTGAGTAACACGAACAGGAATTTTACCCTCGTTTTGCAAATCAACAAGAACAGGACAATAGCTTTTTCTGTCTTTTACAAACTGTATTTCATCAACACAGTTTTCAGCCCTGCCTGATGCGTTCTTCTCTACGGCAGGTAAAAATTCATTGTCATATCTTTTAGCTGTATTATGGAAATCCGGAATCGTCTCATAAAGTGTATCGGCAGGAAATTCACTGAGAAGCTTTTGGAATTTACCGAAAGCAATTCCGCTTTGTGCGAAGAGTTCAGGAGAATCAACACTGTTATAGCTAACAGAATCAGAAACAAAAATATAAGCACGGTAGCAATCGCCGTTTGCGTCTTTATAATAGGTTTGCCCGTCTTTTGTTCTGATAAAATGAAGTGTTTCCCTGTTTTCGTCACCGCCGTACTCTTTAATGCGTTTTCTGAGGTATGAGGTAACGCTGAAAATGTTTTCCATAAGACCGTCGATATTTTTGAAAACATTTGAATTTACTTTCTGAACAACATATCTTCTTATTTTATCATTGTCATTATATGTAGCTAAAAAAGTTGAATTAATATGACCGCTGCCAAAAAGTTCGCAGCTAATAAGTTCGCCTTTAAAATCAAACTGATCGAGAATATTTTTTAACTCTTCCAAGTATAATACCTCCAATTAAATTACATCACACTTAGTTAATTTTAACATACATATATATATTTGTAAATAACAAAAACCCTGAAAAAATTTTTCAGGGTTTTTCTATAATTTATTCTCTTCTCAATGCGTCAATAGGACTCATTTTTGCCGCTTTTCTTGCAGGATAAATTCCGAAGAAAAGACCTACACCGCAAGAAAACAGCAACGCAATAGCTATAATGCCGATATTTACATTAGCGTCAATACCGATTATTGCACAACCGGCATAAGCACCTGCAACACCTATTATTACGCCTATAATTCCGCCTATTAAACATAGGATTATAGATTCCGTTAGGAATTGCAGCGTTATTGTTTTTGTTTTTGCGCCCAGCGACTTTCGTATACCTATTTCTCGCGTTCGTTCCGTTACTGAAACAAGCATTATATTCATAACGCCGATACCGCCTACAATAAGGGATATAGCACCTACGCAGGCTATAAACGCTGTAAGAACTGAGATAATAATATCAACCAATTCAACATAAGTTGCCATGTCTTCAGCTGTATAAAGGCTGCTTGAATAGTTTCCGTGCGCCGCCTTGAGATAGTTAACAGTAGCATTACCGATTGCTTCATTGTTACTTCCCTCTTCACCTATAACGCAAACGGAAGATACTGTCGGGTCTGCTCCTGTAAGCTGTGAAAGAGTTGTACAGGGTACGAAAAGAGCGATAGTAAGCTTATCACCTTTTTGGAACATCGTACTTAAACTGCTGCCGCCGCCCATACTTGAAACAAGAGAATCAATATCGGCAACGCCGCATATTTTCATTTTCATAGTGCTGCCTGATGATGCAACAGTTACATACTGACCTGTAACATCCTCATATCCAAATGCGGTTTCGGCACTGTTTGTTCCGACTACGGCAATGGGGGTTGAAGCATTGTATTCTTCATCTGTAAAGAATCTGCCGTATTTAGTACCGTCTGTCAGAGCAAACTGAACATCGGAATTAACACCGATAATCATAGCCGTAGCCTCTTTGGCACTGGCGTCTATTGTGGCATTTGCGAAGCCCACCATCATAGGCGAGCAACGCTCAACATCATTTACTTTATTTTTAATATTTTCAACATCGTCAAGTGTAATATAGTCGCTGTCCTGCGCCTGTGTTGCGTCAACAGACACGAGCACTGCGTTTGAACCCATATCCTCTATGAGTGAAACAATGTAGTCTCTTGCACCGGTACCGGCTCCGACTATCATAATTACGGAGCTTATACCGATAATAATTCCGAGCATTGTAAGCAACGAGCGCATCCAGTTAGCTTTTATGCACTTAACCGCAATTTTTAAGCTTTCAGAAATATTCATAATGCACTCCGGTTATTTGGTTTGAACTTTTACTTCAAATGTGTCTTCTTCATAGTCAGATGAAGGTGTAGCAACAATCTTGTCTCCTACTTTAAGACCGCTTGTAACCTCGTATGCAGAATCGGAAACAGCGCCTGTTTCGATAAGAGTTTTTGTTACTGTACCCTCTTCTTCATTATAGAGATATACATAAGTACCTGTTTTTTCAAGTACGATTGATTCAATCGGAACTGTAATAATATTGGTATGATCGCCAACATTGATTTCAACATCAGCATCAAAGCCAACAATAATATTTTCGTCAGGATTATCAACACTAATCTGAACTTCAACTCCTGCACCGCTTTCGGTAAGGCTTGAAAGACCGCTGATACCTGCCATTGAACCAACAGAATCAAGGATAGAACCTGATGAACCGCCTGTTGCAACAGGAGCTTTTGAAAGCACCTGACCTGTATATTTACCATAAGCAGTTGTAATTGTTGCTGGCATTCCTACCTTAACTTTATGGATATCATATTCGCCGAGAGAAAGAGTAACTACCATTGAGTTGAAATTCTCAAGAGTGATACCGGAAGCAAGAAGATTTGTCTGTTCTCCGGGAGTAATGTCGCAAGCAGTGATTGTGCCGTCAAATGCAGCTGTCCAACCTGCGTCAAGCTCTGCCTGAGCTTCTTTAACTGTATCAAGAGCGCTTTTAGCGGTATCCATAACCTGTTTTTTAGCATAAACAGTATCATCGGAAGCCTGAATATTCAAAACCTCTTCCTGAGCGTATAAAGCGGCAAGTCTGAGTTCAGCAGATGCAAGCTGACCGCCTGAGCTTCCTGCGATTGACTGACCTACCTGTGCCCAGTTAATAGTAGTTGAAGGAGCTGTTGTATTCTCCTTAACATTCTGCGCTGTTACACTTTCAGTTGGTTCAGTAGTTGTAGTATCTGAAGTATTATCATCAGTACTCGGCTGAGTTGTTGACGGTACAGTTATAGTAGGCAATGTGAATGAAGGCCATTCAGAATCGTCTGAATCCTGAGAAGGCATTGTAGACAATACATCTTCTAATGAACCGCCGAGACTCTCAACTTCTTTTTCAAGAGATTCAATGTCATCCTGAAGATCTGCAAGTTCTTTTTTAGCAGTCTTTTGATCTGCAACAGCCTGCTTATAGCTGTCTCTTGCCTGATTGTAGGTTGAATTAAGCTCTTTAACCTGAGAATCAAGTGCGCTTGTATCGAAAGTTGCGAGCAAGTCACCCTCTTTGACCTCGTCGCCAACTTTTACAAACACCTCTTTTACTGTTGCAACGGCATTTACCTTGTATTCCTTAGACGAACCTGAGGAAACGAGACCTGTTGAACTTACAGTTTCATTGATTTCGCCCGTGCCGATGGTATTGAGCGAAACGGCAGTCTTTTTATTAGCCTGTGCCGCAACGCCGATTACGGTAGAAAGAATCGCAACTACAAGCACAACGCTTATTGCGATTATGATTTTCTTCTTTTTGTCCTTTTTTACAGTTGCCATTTCCAAGACCTCTATTAATAAGATTAAAATAAGGGTGAAAGGATAAATACGCACCTCTACCCTTAACACCCCTATAGTATAATTCCTATTTGTATAAATGTCAACAACTATTTGTAATCAACATTAAATATTTAAATTTTATTCATATTTAATTTAATTATTCTGTAAAGCGTTTAAAGCACGCTTACCGATGTCCTTACGGAAATGCTTATTTTCAAAATCAATTCTGTTTACAGCCTCATAGGATTTACTGAGAGCCTCCTCAAGATTTGAGCCGAGAGCAGTAACGCCGAGAACTCTGCCGCCCGATGTAACGAGCTTACCGTCCTTGATTGCCGTACCTGCATGGTAAACGATTACACCGTCTGTCTGACCGTTTTCAAGGCCTGTGATTTCAAGTCCCTTAGGATAAGATTTGGGATAACCGCCTGAAGCGATGATAACGCAGGCACACGCATCGTCAGACCATTCAATATCAAGGTCTGAAAGCGTCTCGTTGTTAATAGCCTCGAAAATATCCACAATGTCTGTTTTAAGACGAGGAAGAACAACCTGAGTTTCAGGGTCGCCGAAACGACAGTTATACTCTATTACCTTAGGTCCTTTCGGAGTAATCATAAGTCCGAAATAAAGACATCCTTTGAATGTTCTGCCCTCTTTATTCATTGCCTCAATAGTGGGAATGAATATTTTATCCATACACTCCTGAGCGATTTCGGGAGTATAGTATGGATTAGGTGAAACAGTACCCATACCGCCTGTATTGAGACCTTTATCGCCGTCAAGCGCTCTTTTATGGTCCATTGATGAAACCATGGGTTTAACGCACTTTCCGTCAGTAAACGCAAGAACAGAAACCTCGGGGCCTGTAAGAAATTCTTCAACAACAACATTGTTGCCGCTTTCACCGAATATCTTATCCTCCATAATCTCTCTTACGCCTGCTTCTGCCTCTTCAAGCGTTTCGGGAATAATAACGCCTTTTCCGAGAGCGAGACCGTCAGCCTTAATAACTGTAGGAAATTCGTTTTTCTCTTTAATATATGTTATAACATCCTCAGGATTGTCAAAAACTTTATATTCAGCAGTAGGAATATTATATTTAAGCATAAGATTTTTTGAGAAAACCTTTGAGCCTTCGATAATTGCCGCATTTGCTTTGGGACCGAATGTGGGGAATCCTGCTTCGTTAAGAGCGTCTACCATACCTGCAACAAGCGGGTCATCAGGCGCAACAACAACAAAATCAGCCTTGATTTCTTTTGCGAGATTAACAACGCCGTCAATATCCGTTGCAGAAACGGGATAGCACTCTGCGTCATAGGAAATTCCTCCGTTGCCGGGACAGCAGGCAATTTCCGTAACTCTCGGCGACTCCTTTATTTTTCTGATAAGGGCGTGTTCTCTTCCGCCTCCGCCTACAACCAATACTTTCATAGTTAACTCCTTTATCTCTATAAAGCGCAACAGGGCGATATAAAACCGCCCTTTATTTACGCAAAATTATTTGTTTTTATTTACAATTCTTGTTTCCTCTTCGCCTGTTTCAAGATTAATGAATCGGGTGAAAAGTGAAACCTTGTTATCCTCATTGAGATTATCCCAAATAAGCTGAGTGAATGCGTCAATATCATCTGTATCAATGCTTACGGGAGTTGGCTCGCCCTCAAATGACGGGATGGGATTGCCGTCGCACTTATAAGTGTGAATGAAGTGTCCGAGACCCTCGCTTGCGGGATACTCAAAGAAGTATCTGAGGCACTGAGGTTTGCCCATATTTGATTTGAGAATTGAAAGAACATAGTCACCGTTCGGCTTAACAACGCCTGAAATTCTCGGTGTGTAGTTAGGCTCGTCAGGCTCAAATTCACGGGTAAGAAGAGCGTGACGATAGCAATGACCCTCTTTCATATAATCGTAAATTGTATCAGTCTGGTCGCCGTTTGTAACAATAGTTTTGCCGTCAAGCTTGAGAACAGGGTTGTAAATTATAAGGCTTGGGTCTGTCATTTTAGACTCATCAAAAGCCTTTGTTCTGATACCGCCCCTGTCGTTTTCTTCAAAAATACGGTTTCTGCTGTTTTCGCTTCTGCCCATAATGAAATACGCAATTACAGCATTTTTTCCGTTTTTGCTTTTGCCGAGGATTATTCCTCTGCCGGGATATGAATTTGAAGAAAGCTCAGTAGCTATATTTTCTATTTTCATATAATCACCTACATAATTTGAGTTTTATTGTCTATAACCTTTATTCTGCCCTCGCAGAAAAGCGATACCGCCTGAGGAAGAATTTTCCACTCACATTCTTCCATAACTCTTCTTTGAAGAATTTCAGGGGTGTCCCCTGCCTTAACTTCAACTGCTTTTTGAAGAATAATGGGGCCGCCGTCACATTCCTCTGTTACGAAATGAACTGTTGCGCCTGTAATCTTAACGCCCTTTTCAAGCGCCGCTTCGTGAACATGAAGTCCGTAAAAGCCTTTTCCGCAGAAAGACGGAATAAGCGCAGGATGAACATTCATCATTTTATTAGGAAACGCCTCAACAATCTGAGAATCAAGAATAGTCATAAAGCCTGCGTAAACAACAAGGTCTGCTTTTGCGTCTTGCAAAGCCTTTGTAACAGCCGCAGTATATGAATGAACATCATCATATTCCTTTCTAGGAATAACAAGTGTTGCTATGTCATTATTCTTTGCTCTTTCGAGTGCATAGGCATTTGGATTAGAAGATATAACAAGCGTTATTTTGCCGTTTTTAATATCTCCCCTGTTCTGGGCGTCAATAAGCGCCTGAAGATTTGTTCCGCCACCTGAAACAAGAACAGCTATATTTAGCATAATTCAACACCCTTTTCGCCGCTCTTGATTTCACCGATAACAGCAGCTTTTTCGCCGTTTTCAGTAAGTATTCTTACAGCCTCGTCAGCCTTATCTGCGTCAACAGCTATAACAATACCTGTACCCATATTGAAAGTATTGTACATATCTCTCTCAGGAATATTGCCTACGCTCTGAATGAGGTCGAATATAGGCATCTTGAAGCACTTTGATTTTTCGATTACTGCTGTAAAGCCGTCGCTGAGCATACGGGGAACATTTTCATAGAAGCCGCCGCCCGTAATATGCGAAATAGCGTTAACCTGAATTTTATCCATAAGAGCAAGAAGAGGTTTAACATAAATTCTTGTCGGAGTAAGAAGAACCTCGCCGAGCGGTTTTTCAAGCTCGGGATAAACCTTTTCAATGCTCTTTTCATCAATATTGAAAACTTTTCTTACAAGTGAAAAGCCGTTTGAATGAACGCCGGATGAAGCTACGCCGATAAGAGCGTCACCACTCTTAAGGTTTTCTCCTGAAACAAGCTTGTCCTTTTCGCCGATACCAACAGTAAAACCTGCAAGGTCATATTCTTCATCGGGCATAAGACCGGGATGCTCAGCAGTTTCACCGCCTACAAGAGCACAGCCTGCCTGAACACAGCCCTCTGCAACACCTTTTACTATTTCGGCAATCTTCTCGGGATAGTTTTTGCCGCAAGCGATATAATCAAGGAAAAACAAAGGCTTTGCGCCGCTGCAAGCAACATCGTTAACGCACATTGCAACGCAGTCAATTCCTATTGTATCGTGCTTATCCATAAGAAAAGCAAGCTTAAGCTTTGTGCCTACGCCGTCCGTACCGCTGACAAGAACGGGATTTTTATAATCCTTTGCACCGATTTCAAACATACCGCCGAAGCCGCCGATTGAACCGATAACACCGGGAATATTTGTTCTCTTTACATGGGATTTAATAAGCTCTACTGACTCATATCCTGCCGTAACATCAACGCCTGCCGCAGCATAGCTTTCGCTGAAACTTTTTTCCATAAGTATCTCCTAAATAGTTATTTAATATTTCTGTAATCAGATTTCTTTAAGCTTTTCCTGAAGAGCCTTGTCCTTTTCAATAACAGCCTGAGCCATTTCTTTTCTCATCTGCTGAAGCTTTGAGGAAAGCTCATCATCAGCAACTGCAAGAATTTCAGCCGCAAGAAGAGCAGCGTTCTTTGCAGCGTTAACGCCTACTGTGGCAACCGGAATTCCGGGAGGCATCATAACGGTTGCAAGCATTGCGTCCATACCGTCAAGCACCTTTGCAGAACACGGAATACCGATAACGGGAAGAGTTGTAGATGCCGCAAGAACTCCTCCGAGGTGAGCAGCCATACCGGCAGCGGCAATGATTACGCCAAAGCCGTTTGAAGCAGCGTTTTCAGAAAACGCCTGCGCCTCTTTAGGAGTGCGGTGAGCGCTCATAACCCTTACTTCAGTTTCGATACCGAGCTCTTTAAGCTGTTTGATAGCCGGTGTAACAATCGGCAAATCGCTGTCTGAGCCCATAATGATTGCAACTTTTTTCATTATCAATACCTCCTGATTTTATGAATAATATTTTACATTATAAGCGGCTTTTTTTCAATAGCAAAAGCAAAAAAAGCAGTAAACGGGCGATTTATGAAAATGGCAAAAGAAAAAGGAACACCTTTCGGTGTTCCTTTAATTATATATATTATATCTTAAACAAGCTCAATAAAGCACATTTCTGCTGCGTCACCGCGACGAGGGCCTGTTTTGATAATACGGCAATAACCACCGTTTCTGTCTTCATACTTAGGAGCAACTTCATCAAAAAGCTTCTTAACAACATCTTCCTTAGTAACATAAGCAAGAACCTGTCTTCTTGATGCAAGTGTATTTTCCTTACCGAGAGTAATCATTTTCTCGGTCATAGCACGAACTTCCTTTGCTCTGGTAACGGTTGTTTCAATTCTGCCGTTTTCTAAAAGATGAGTTACCATTCCTCTGAGCATAGCCTTTCTGTGGTCAGTAGGTCTGCCCAATTTTCTGGTACCTGGCATAGAAATTCCCTCCTTTAGTCGTCTTCATGACTAAGTGAGAAACCAAGTGAAGCAAGTTTTGCTATAACTTCGTCAAGACTCTTGCGTCCGAGGTTTCTGACTTTCATCATATCTTCTTCGGATTTTCCGATCAAATCTTCTACTGTATTAATACCTGCTCTCTTGAGGCAGTTGAAAGAACGAACTGAAAGGTCAAGCTCTTCAATAGTCATTTCGAGTACCTTTTCTTTTCCGTCTTCATCCTTTTCAACCATAATCTCCTGGTTGCCAACCTCTTCTGAAAGGTCAACAAAGAGCTTGAGATGGTCGTTGAGGATTTTAGCTGCAAGTGAAGCAGCCTCATCGGCGGGAATAGTTCCGTCTGTTTCAACATCGAGAACAAGCTTATCAAGGTCTGTCTGCTGTCCTACACGGGTGTTCTCAACAGTGTAATTAACCTTGAGAACAGGGGTATAAATGGAGTCGATTGCGATTGTGCCGATGGGCAAATCCATAAGCTGCTTATTTCTGTCGCAGGGAACATATCCTCTGCCGCTGTCAGCAGTAAGCTCCATAACAACCTCTGCGCCTTCATCAAGATAAGCAATATGAAGGTCAGGATTAAGAATCTCTACATCAGAGCCGTGCTCGATATCACCTGCGGTGATTTCGCCCTCACCGTTTGCTTTAATGTAAAGTGTTTTCTGGCTTTCGTCATGTATTTTAAGAACAACATTCTTAAGATTGAGAACAATCTCTGTTACATCTTCTTTAACATGAGGAATAGTTGAGAATTCGTGTAACACACCATCGATCTTAACGGAAGTGATAGCATAGCCCGGAAGAGATGAAAGAAGAACTCTTCTCATGCTGTTTCCGAGAGTTGTGCCGAAACCTCTTTCAAGCGGTTCAACAACAAATCTGCCTACGCTTCTGCTTCCCTGTGTAGATAAATCTACTATCTCGATATTCGGCTTATCAATTTCAATCATTTAAAAGCCTCCTAAATAAAATTTTGTTGCACTAAATAACAGAAATGATTAACTATTATTTAGAGTAGAACTCAACAATCAAATGCTCTTCAACAGGAGTTTCGATTTCTTCTCTCTCAGGAGCTCTTAAAACCTTTACTTCCATAGCATCTTTGTTTGCTTCCATCCACATCGGAACGGGGCGAGAACCATTGCTTTCAACGAGATTTTTGAACTCATCAGTTGTCTTGCTTGTTTCTTTAACAGCAACAACATCGCCTGCTGAAAGAAGGTATGACGGAATGTCAACCTTTGTTCCGTTAACAGTGAAGTGAGCGTGATTTACAAGCTGACGAGCCTGAGCTCTTGAGCTTGCGAAACCAGCTTCATAAACAACATTATCTAAGCGGCTTTCACAAATCTGAAGAAGATTTGTACCGGTAACGCCGGCTTTTCTTTCTGCCATAAGGAAATATTTATGGAACTGACCCTCAGCTATGCCGTAGTAACGACGAGCGCTCTGCTTAGCGCGGAGCTGAAGACCGTATTCAGAAGTCTTTTTACGATTTTGACCATGCTGGCCGGGTGCATAAGAACGGCGCTCCAATGCACATTTACCTGTATAGCATCTGTCTCCCTTAAGGAAAAGCTTCTTTCCTTCACGGCGGCAAAGCTTACAAGCAGGTCCTGTATATCTTGCCATATCAAGTAACCTCCATTAAAAACTATACGCGGCGTCTCTTAGGCGGACGGCAGCCATTATGCGGGATAGGAGTAACATCTTTAATAAGAGTAACCTGCAGACCAACTGTCTCCAATGCTCTGATTGCAGACTCACGGCCGGCACCCGGTCCCTTAACATAAACTTCAACAGTTTTCAAACCATGCTCCATAGCAGCCTTAGCAGCTGTTTCTGCTGCAGTCTGAGCAGCGAAAGGAGTAGATTTTCTTGAGCCCTTAAAGCCCATTTCACCTGCTGATGCCCAGGAAATTGCGTTACCCTGCATATCAGCGATGGTTACGATTGTGTTGTTGAAGGTTGACTGAATATGAACTGTACCACGCTCAATATTTTTCTTCTCACGACGCTTGTGTGAAGTTGTGGTCTTTTTGATAGCCATACTTGTTGTTTCCTCCTACAATTATTTCTTCTTGTTTGCTATGGTCTTTTTAGGACCTTTTCTTGTGCGGGCATTGTTCTTAGAAGTCTGACCTCTTACGGGGAGACCCTTTCTGTGACGAATGCCGCGATAGCAACCGATTTCTATAAGTCTTTTGATATCGAACGCAACATCTCTGCGAAGGTCACCTTCAACAGTTACGTTCTTTTCAATGTAATCACGAATTTTAGAAACTTCATCCTCAGACAAATCTCTGCAGCGAGTGTCCGGATTAATTCCTGTTGCTTCGATAATCTGAGTAGCAGTAGTTCTGCCGATACCGAAAATGTAGGTAAGGCCGATTTCTACTCTCTTATCGTTTGGTAAGTCAACACCTGAAATACGTGCCATTTTACAGTTTACCTCCGATTATTAGTTCAGGATTAGCCCTGACGCTGTTTATGCTTTGGATTTTCACAGATAACCATTACTTTTCCATTGCGCTTAATAACTTTGCATTTGTCGCAAATTTTCTTAACAGAAGGTCTTACTTTCATTTGAATATCCTCCTTTATATTACTTTGAGCGCCAAATTATACGACCCTTAGTTAAGTCGTACGGTGACATCTCAATTGTTACCTTATCACCGGGAAGAATTCTGATATTGTTCATACGAAGCTTTCCGCTGATATGGGCTGTAATGATGTGGTCGTTTTGAAGTGAAACCTTAAAAGTTGTGTTAGGCAATACCTCAACCACGGTACCTTCAACTTCTATCATATCTGACTTGGACATCGTTTTACCTCGCTGAGTCTATACGAATAAGATGTTTTATTTTATCTGGAATCACATCGCGGCGTAATCGCCAGCAATTGATTAAACTATTCAGATTTTTGTCATTATAACGGGACCGTTTGAAGTTATCGCAACAGTGTGCTCGAAATGAGCTGAAAGCTTGCCGTCTGCGGTAACAACAGTCCAACCGTCTGAAAGTTGTTTTACCTTATAGGTTCCCTGATTGATCATCGGTTCAATTGCCAATGTCATTCCGGGTAACAGTCTGATACCACGCCCTTCGTGTCCGAAGTTGGGTACACTTGGATCTTCATGAAGCTTTGTTCCAACGCCGTGACCTACGAAATCACGAACAACTCCGTATCCGCGCTCTTCGCAATAAGTCTGAACGGCATGGCCGATATCGCCGATTTTGTTGCCAGGCACAGCCTGTTCGATACCTTTGTAAAGGCTCTCTCTGGTTGTGTCAATCAGCCGCTTTGCCTCGGGAGAGCAAGTCCCTGCAACAAATGTGGCAGCATTGTCGCCGTTATAGCCATTCTTTGCGGCACCCAAATCTATGCTGACTATATCACCCTCCTGGATGATACGGTCTTTTTTCGGAATACCGTGGATAACTTCATTATTTATAGATATACATGCGGTAGCAGGAAAATCATACAAGCCGAGAAAATTTGGAACCGCCCCTCTCTTTTTAATAAGATTATAAGCGATTTTATCTATTTCCTTTGTCGAAACGCCTGGCTTAACAGCCTCTCCTGCCACCATTAATGCTTCAGCAGAAATTTCGCAGGCTTCTTTCATAAGCTCAAGTTCTCTGCTGCTTTTAAGCACTACCATGTTAATCCTCCAATGCTTTAAAGACGAGTGCGGTAGTATCCGCAACCTCTTCCTGACCTTCAACAACTACAAGCTTTCCGAGATTCTGATAGAAATCCTTAAGAGGCTCTGTCATCTCATGATACTCTTTAAGTCTTGCAATTACTGTTTCGGGAGCATCGTCTTTACGCTGAACAAGCTCACCGCCGCAGGCGTCACAAACGCCTTCAACAGCGGGCTTTTTATAAAGCATGTGATATGAATTTGCACATTTAGCACAAACTCTGCGGCCTGACATTCTTGCGGTGATTTTTTCATCAGGAACTTCAATATCAAGAACCTTATCAATCTCCACTCCCATATCCTCAAGCGCCTGAGCCTGAGGAATGGTACGCGGAAAACCATCAAGAATGAATCCGTTTTCACAGTCTTTTTCCTTAAGTCTGTCCTTAATAATTCCTATAACAACATCATCGGGAACAAGCTGGCCTGCCTCCATATAGGATTTAGCCTTGAGACCCATTTCAGTACCGTTCTTGAGAGCTGCACGAATAATGTTGCCGGTTGAAATTGCGGGAATATTATACTTTTCAACAATTTTTTCTGCCTGAGTACCTTTACCGGCACCGGGCGCACCGAGAAGTATTAATTTCATAATTTCTGCCTTTCAATTAATCAAGGAAGCCTTTGTAGTGACGCATCATCATCTGTGATTCAAGCTGACGAACTGTTTCAAGGGCAACACCGCACATAATGATGATTGATGTACCGCCGAGGCTTACTGAGAAGCCACCGTCAGAACCGCCCTCTGTAAGAGGCGGAATTGCTGCGTCGCAGATAAGTGACCATACTATCGGAAGAAGAGCAACTACGGAGAGCATAAGCACACCGATGAGAACAAGTCTCATAAGCACTCTCATAATGTAATCCGAAGTGGGTCTGCCCGGACGAATACCGGGGATTGCGCCGTTGTTTTTACGAAGATTGTTTGCCATTTCAATTGGGTTGTACTGAATTGTACTGTAGAAATAAGCAAAGAATATGATAAGAACGAAATACATTCCTGCATACCACCAAGAATCACCCTGGAACGCATTAAAGAATTTCTCCCAGAATGTTCCCTCATACTTATCAGAAGATATAAACATCTGAACAGTACCGGGAAGTGAAAGAATTGATGATGCGAAGATGATGGGAAGTACGCCGCTCATATTGATTTTAATCGGCATATGAGTTGACTGACCGCCATACTGCTTTCTGCCGACAACTCTCTTAGCATACTGAATGGGAAGTCTTCTCTCAGCGTTATCCATAAATACAATGTAAACTATCATAAGAAGGAATACAATGAAGATAGCGGGAACGAGGAAGTTATAAACCATTCTTCCTGTATCGAGATACTGGAGATACTGCTTGATAATTGTCGGGAATCTTGAAACGATACCTGCGAAAAGGATAATTGAAATACCGTTTCCGATACCGTCAATACTGATCTGCTCGCCGAGCCACATGATTACTGCGGTACCTGCTGTAAGAACAAGGATAATAACTATCGCCTGGAAAACAGCAGCAAAACCTGTGAAATCATTGCCCGAAGCGTCTGTCATAAGATAGCCGTTTGCACGAAGGAAGAAGAAATATGCAAGAGACTGAAGAAGTCCAAGTGCAACCGTTACAAAACGAGTGATTGAAGCAATCTTCTTTCTGCCCTCTTCGCCTTCCTTACTGAGCCTCTCAAGCGGTGCAATAGCTACCGTGAGAAGCTGCATAATAATTGAAGCGTTGATATACGGGGTAATGGACATTGCGAAAATTGTGCCGTAAGTGAATGCACTACCCGTCATAAGGCTTAAATAAGTTAATATTGTATTACCTTTACCAACATTGATTTCATCAACAATGTTGAGGAACGGCACGGGAATAACTGACCCAATTCTGAAAATCAGAACTATAAATGCCGTAAAAAGTATCTTCTTTCTAATATCAGGTACTTTCCAAGCGTTTATGATGGTCTTTATCATTTAAAGCACCTCCACCGTGCCACCTGCAGCTTCAATTTTTGCCTTTGCAGCAGCGCTTACTGCGCTTACTTTAACTGTTAAAGCCTTGGTTAATTCACCGTTAGCAAGAACCTTAACACCGTCAAGCTCCTTCTTGATAAGTCCGCAAGCTTTAAGGCTTTCTGCATCAACAGTAGCGTTAGCTTCAAACTTTTCCTCAAGAGAAGCAAGATTTACAACAGCATATTCTGTACGGAAAATGTTGTTGAAACCTCTTTTGGGAACTCGTCTCTGAAGAGGCATCTGACCGCCTTCAAAGCCCGGATTACGGCTGTAACCTGAACGAGCCTTAGCACCTTTGTGACCCTTGCCGGCAGTTTTGCCCTGACCTGAGCCAGCGCCGCGTCCGATTCTCTTTACAGCTTTCTTTGAGCCTTCAGCAGGAGAAAGTTCATGTAATTTCATCGTCTGCACCTCCTCTTATGCTTCTTCAATCTCAACAAGGTGAGAAATCTTTTTGATTTTACCCTGAGTCTGATCATTATTCGGCTGAACTGTTACATTGCCGATTTTACGAAGACCGAGTGAGTGGGCGGTGGCAATCTGATCTTTCTTGACACCGATTAAGCTCTTGGTGAGTTTGATTTTAATATCTGCCATTATTCCACCCTCCTTAGTCAAATATCTTCTTAACTGATTTGCCGCGGATTGCAGCAACTTCTTCAGCAGAACGAAGCTTTGCAAGACCGTTCATTGTTGCTCTTACAACATTGTAGGGGTTGTTTGATCTGATAGCCTTTGTACGGATATCTGAGATACCAACTGTTTCTACAACTGCACGAACAGGGCCGCCAGCGATAACGCCGGTACCTTTCGGAGCGGGCATAAGAAGAACTTCGCCGGCACCGAACTTACCTTTAGCCTCGTGAGGAATTGTTGTTCCTCTTAAAGCAACCTTCATAACATTCTTCTTTGCATCTTCGATACCCTTGCGGATAGCATCGGGAACTTCGCCTGATTTACCAACGCCGAAGCCAACGAGGCCGTTGCCGTCGCCGACAACTACGAGTGCTGAGAACTTATAAATACGGCCGCCTTTAACGGTCTTTGATACACGGTTGATAGTTACAACTCTTTCTTCAAGTTCCATTGAAGATACGTCAATCTTTGCCATAAAGTATTTTCCTCCTTCGTTAGAACTTAAGTCCGCCTTCACGAGCGCCGTCTGCTACTGCAGCAACGCGTCCGTGATAAACGTAACCGCCACGGTCAAATACGCATTCTTCAATGCCCTTTGCCTTAGCTCTTTCTGCCAATTTCTTACCAACAGCCTTAGCTGCCTCTACATTACCGCCGTAAGCAGTAAAGTCTTTTTCAACTGTTGAAGCCTGTGCAAGTGTAACGCCTGCAACATCGTCGATAAGCTGAACGTAGATATTGCTGAGGGAGCGATATACGTTAAGTCTTGGACAATCAACAGTACCTGAAATTTTTCCGCGTACTCTCTTATGACGCTTCTGTCTTGCTTTGTTAGCATCCTGTCTTGAAACCATTGTAATTCACTCCTTCCTTTATTTCTTACCTGTTTTGCCTTCCTTGCGGCGGATATGCTCTTCAGCATACTTGATGCCCTTGCCCTTATACGGCTCAGGAGGTCTCTTCTCACGAACCTGAGCAGCAAACTGACCAACAGCCTGCTTATCTGCACCTGAAATAACAATCTGGTTAGCAGACGGACATTCAATCTTTACGCCTTCGGGGGCTGTCATAATTACCTGATGTGAGAAACCAAGGTTCATAACAAGGTTTGCGCCCTGCATCTGAACACGGTAACCAACACCGTTAACTTCAAGAACTTTCTTGTAGCCGTTTGTTACACCTTCAACCATATTTGCGATGAGTGCACGAGTGAGACCGTGAAGGGCTCTGTTCTCTTTCTCATCGTTAGGTCTTGCAACATTAACCTCGCTGCCATCAACACTTACGCTGATATTCGGATGTTTATCCATTGTAAGAGTACCGTTCGGTCCTTTTACGGTAACAGTGTTGCCGTTGATTGAAAAATCAACGCCGGCAGGAATTGCGATTGGCTTTAAGCCTATACGAGACATCCTAACTGCACCTCCTTACCAAACGAATGCCAATACTTCGCCGCCAACATTCTGTTTGCGAGCTTCTTTATCGGTCATAATACCCTTTGAAGTTGAAATGATAGCAACTCCGAGGCCTTTCATAACCTTGGGCATATCCTCAACATTTGAGTAGATACGGAGACCGGGCTTTGAAACCCTGCGAAGTCCAGTGATAACCTGTGACTTGCCTTCGCCGTATTTAAGTGTTACACGGATAACGCCCTGTTTGTCGTCTTCAATAATTTTGTATGCTTTGATATAACCTTCATCAACAAGAATCTGAGCAATTGCCTTCTTCATGTTAGACGCAGGAATATCTACTGTATCGTGCTTAGCTGAATTAGCGTTACGAATTCTTGTAAGCATATCAGCGATTGGATCTGTAATATGCATTGATATTTCCTCCTTATAAATTTAGCAATTTCTCGGTTCTTACCAAGAAGATTTTGTTACGCCGGGGATTTCGCCCTTATGAGCAAGTTCCCTGAAGCATATACGGCATACGCCATACTTACGAAGATAAGCATGAGGTCTACCGCAGATTTTGCATCTGTTGTAAGCTCTTGTTGAGTACTTAGCAGGTTTAGCTGCCTTAACTTTCATAGATGTCTTTGCCACGATATTCCCTCCTTACTCTGCAAAGGGAGCGCCTAACAATTTAAGCAACTCTCTGCCTTCTTCGTCTGTATTTGCTGTTGTTACCATGATAATGTCCATACCACGAACTTTATCAATCTTATCATAGTCGATTTCAGGGAAAATCAACTGCTCTTTGATACCCATAGCATAGTTGCCACGGCCATCGAAAGAGTTGGGGTTGATACCTCTGAAGTCACGAACTCTGGGAAGAGCAAGGTTGAAGAATCTGTCAAGGAATTCATACATCTTGTCTCCACGAAGAGTAACTTTAACACCGATCGGCATGCCTTCACGAAGCTTGAAGTTAGCAACTGACTTCTTAGCACGGCATACGATGGGTTTCTGACCTGAAATGATGCTTAAATCATTGATGATAGCATCTACAACTTTAGAATTTTCACGGGCTTCACCGCAACCAACATTGAGAACAATCTTGTCAAGCTTCGGGATTTGCATAACAGACTTGTACTCGAATTTCTTCATCAATGCAGGAGCGATTTCGCTCTTGTAGGCTTCTTTTAATCTTGCAGCCATTTGTTATGTCCTCCCTTACTTAAAATTCTGCAGCGCACTGCTTGCATACGCGCTTGCCGTCTTTATGACCTACACGGGTAGCTTTACCGCATTTGGGGCAAACAAGCTGAACTTTTGAAGCATAAAGAGCAGACTCAACTTCGATAAGACCGCCCTGATCACCCATCTTACGGGGCTTAACATGCTTTGTTACGATGTTTACCTTTTTAACGATAACTTTACCCTCTTTGGGGCTAACAGCGATTACTTCGCCCTTAACGCCTTTTGATTTACCGCTGAGTACCATAACGGTATCGCCGGTTTTAACAAACATTTTACTCATTATCGTGCACCTCCATTAAAGTACTTCCGGAGCGAGTGAGAGAATCTTCATATAATCCTTATCACGAAGCTCTCTTGCTACGGGTCCAAATATACGGGTGCCACGAGGAGTTTTATCCTCTTTAATAATTACGGCAGCATTTTCATCAAAACGAATGTACTGACCGTCGTCACGACGTACACCTTTAGTTGTACGAACGATGACTGCTTTAACAACTTCGCCTTTTTTAACAACGCCGTTGGGAGCAGCTTTCTTAACGGAAGCAACGATTACATCGCCGATATTTGCATATCTTCTTCCTGAGCCGCCGAGAACGCGGATGCAAAGAAGCTCTTTAGCACCTGTGTTGTCTGCTACTTTAAGACGACTTTCCTGTTGTATCACAGCTTTTTCCTCCTTCGTACTGCAAAATAACACTTTGCATCTTGCAGTTATTATTTTATTAAACTAATTTATAAAAGCGTTTGTAAATCGTAATGATTACTTTGCCTTTTCGATAATGTTAACAACACGCCATCTCTTGTCCTTGCTCATGGGGCGGGTCTCCATAATGAGAACCTTATCGCCTACACCGCAAGTATTGTTTTCGTCGTGTGCTTTGTACTTAACTGTACGGTTAATGATTTTGCCGTAAAGCGGATGACGAACTCTGTCCTTGATTGTTACAACAACAGTTTTGTCCATCTTATCGCTTGATACGATACCAACTCTTGTTTTTCTGAGGTTTCTTTCGCTCATTATAAACTACCTCCTATTTTAAGAATTTGCGTCTGCAAGTTCGATTTCTCTCTCAACAGTCTTGATGCGAGCGATATCTTTTCTTACAGCTTTGATTCTCATCGGGTTGTCGAGCTGGTTGATAGCCTGCTGGAAATGAAGATTGAAAAGTTCTTCCTTAAGCTCTTTAAGCTTTGCTGCACGCTGATCTGCGCTTAAAGCTTTGATTTCTGCTGCTTTCATTACTGCTCGCCTCCCTCTTCTTTAACTACGAATTTGCATTTGATAGGAAGTTTGTTTGCTGCAAGACGCATAGCCTCACGAGCAACAACCTCATCTACACCGCCGAGCTCAAACATAACTCTGCCCGGCTTAACTACTGCTACCCAGTAGTCAACATTACCTTTACCTTTACCCATACGGGTATCAGCAGGTCTTGCAGTGATCGGCTTGTCGGGGAAAATCTTAATCCAAACTTGACCGCCACGCTTTGTATAACGAGTCATAGCAATACGGGCTGCTTCAATCTGAGCTGCTGTAATCCAGCATGGCTCAGTAGCCTGAAGACCGAACTGACCGTATGTTACTTTATTGCCTCTCGTAGCTTCACCGGTCATACGACCTCTGTGCTGCTTACGATGCTTAACACGCTTTGGTAAGAGCATTACTGTTTTCCTCCTTCCTTACGCTTGCCGCCATCTCTGCGACGGGAATTGTTTGTTCTTCTCTGGGGCTTATTTCTGCTTTCACGAAGAACTTCACCTTGATAGATCCATGTCTTAACACCGATGCGGCCATAAGTTGTAGCAGCTTCTGCTGTGCCGTAGTCAATGTCAGCACGGATTGTCTGAAGCGGAATTGTACCTTCCTTGTATGTTTCAGAACGAGCGATTTCTGCACCGCCGATACGACCTGAAACCTGAACTTTGATACCACGAGCGCCGAGTCTCATTGTATTACGGATAGCCTGCTTAACTGCACGGCGGAATGATACACGCTTTTCGAGCTGAGTAGCAATGCTCTGAGCAACGAGTGTAGCGTTGAGATCGGGCTGCTTGATTTCAATGATGTTGATGAATACTTCGTCGTTCTTTTTGCCGAGCTTCTTAGCGCAAATTGCTTTAAGCTTTTCAATCTCTGCACCCTGCTTACCGATAACCATACCGGGCTTTGCACAGTGGATGTTGATTCTTACGCGCTTTGCGTCACGCTCGATTTCTACTTTGGGAACACCTGCGCTCTTAAGAGTGTCAAGAAGATATTTACGAAGATTGTAATCTTCGATAAGAATATCGCCGAACTCACCCTTCTTTGCATACCAGCGAGAGTCCCAGTTTTTAATAACGCCGATTCTTAAACCGGTAGGATTACATTTCTGTCCCATTTAACTTTTCCTCCTCGCTTAGTCTTCCATTTCCTTAACGGTAATGGTGATGTGTGATGTTCTCTTATTGATTCTGTAAGCTCTGCCCCGAGCTCTGGGCTGAATGCGCTTGAGTGTGGGGCCTGCTGTTACATTGCAGTAGCTTACATATAATCTTGATACGTCCATATTGTTATTGTTTTCAGCGTTTGCGATAGCTGACTTAAGAACCTTCATAAGAGGCTCAGTAGCAGCCTTCGGTGTGTGCTTAAGAATAGCCATAGCCTTGTCGCACGGCTGATTTCTGATTAAATCAAGAACAATCTGCACCTTTCTGGGAGAAATACGAACGTATGTTGCTTTAGCTGTTGCTTCCATAGTTTATTCTCCTTTCGATTACTTAGATGTCTTTGAGCCTGCGTGGCCGCGGAATGTTCTTGTCGGTGCGAATTCACCGAGCTTGTGTCCAACCATATCCTCAGTAACATATACCGGAACATGCTTTCTTCCGTCATGAACAGCAAATGTGTGTCCTACGAATTCAGGGAAGATTGTTGAACTTCTGGACCAGGTCTTGATAACCTGCTTATCGCCCTTTTCGTTAAGAGCAACAACTTTCTTATAAAGGCTTTCTTCTACATAAGGGCCTTTTTTAGTACTTCTACTCATTTAATCTTCTCCTTTCTTCTTATTTACCGTTACGACGTCTTACGATCATCTTGTTAGAAGCCTTCTTCTTGTTACGTGTCTTATAACCAAGAGCGGGCTTGCCCCAAGGTGTAACAGGGCCGGGACGACCGATGGGTGACTTACCTTCACCACCACCATGGGGGTGGTCATTCGGGTTCATAACAGAACCACGAACTGTGGGTCTCCAACCCATGTTGCGCTTACGGCCGGCTTTACCGATTTTAACATTAGCGTGATCTGTGTTGCCAACAACACCGATTGTAGCCATGCAGTCAACGGGAACATTGCGAAGCTCGCCTGAAGGAAGTCTCAAAAGAGCGTAAGAACCTTCGATAGCCATGAGCTGTGCGCTGTTACCAGCTGAACGAGCAAGCTGTGCGCCTCTGCCGGGATAAAGCTCTACATTATGGATAACAGTACCAACCGGGATGTTCTTGAGCGGAAGAGCGTTACCAGCTACGATGTCTGCGTTAGGACCAGCAACAACTGTTGCGCCGATCTTAAGACCTTCGGGAGCTGTGATGTAGCTCTTTGTTCCATCCTCATACTGAATAAGAGCAATATGAGCTGAACGGTTGGGATCGTATTCGATTGTTTTTACCGTTGCGGGCATATCGAATTTCTGTCTCTTGAAATCGATAACACGGTATTTTCTTCTGTTTCCGCCGCCGCGATGACGAACGGTGATTCTTCCGTATGAGTTACGGCCTGACTTCTTGCTGATAGGCTCAAGCAATGATCTTTCAGGAGCAACTTTAGAGAGGGAAGAATAATCTGTAACCGACATATTTCTTCTTGAAGGAGTAGTCGGCTTATAATTCTTAATAGCCATTATTATTTTTCCTTTCTGAATAACTTTGCGAAGGGATGGCACCCTTCATACCTCATCATCCGAAATTTCTCTTTTGCTATACTATATATAAATAGGAAGCGCTTACATCATATCGTTGAAGAACTCAATTTCCTTTGAATCTTCAGTGAGTGTTACGATTGCTTTCTTCCAAGAAGGAGTGTAACCAGTGTTTACACCCTGGCGGCGCATACGGCCGCGAACATTGATTGTGTTAACCTTAGCAACTTTTGTGCCGGGGAAAACCTCTTCAACTGCCTTTGCAATCTCAATCTTGTTTGCATCCTTGGCAACTTTGAAGGTATATTTTTTCATCATAAGACCGGTCATTGACTCTTCAGTGATGATCGGCTTGAGGATAATATCCTGAGCAGCTTTCATTATGCATATACCTCCTCAATTTTCTTTGCAGCGTCCTTAAGAACAACAAGGTTGTTGCAGTTAAGAATATCATAAACGCAAAGTGTGTTAACGGTTACTACCTTAACGCCTTCGATGTTACGAGCGCTCTTGTAGATAACCTCGTTGTTTTCGGGGAGAACAAGAAGTACTTTCTTGCCTGTCTTAAGCTTATCGAACATCTCAACAACAGCTTTTGTTTTGATGCTTTCAAGCTCAATCTTGTTAACAACAAGCATCTCTGACTCTGCAACTTTTGAAGAAAGAGCAGATTTCATAGCGAGTCTCTTAACTTTCTTGTTAACATTAACTTTATATTTTCTGGGCTTGGGACCAAGAGCGATACCGCCGTGTGTCCACTGAGGGCTTCTGGTTGAACCCTGACGGGCACGACCTGTTCCCTTCTGTCTCCAGGGTTTTGCGCCGCCGCCTGATACTTCAGAACGAGTGAGAGTTGACTGCGTGCCCTGGCGCTGTGCAGCAAGATAGCTGACAACTGCGAGATGCATTGCATATCCGTTCGGCTCAATACCGAAAACTGAATCTGCAAGTTCCATTTTTGAAGTCTTGCGACCTTCCTGGTTGTAAACCTGAACCTGTGCCATTTTTTTCTCTCCTTTCGTTAAGCTTTAACAGCGTCTGCAATAACAACAATTCCGCCCTTAGGACCGGGAATTGCGCCTTTGATTGCGATGAGGTTGTTTTCTGCGTCAACCTTAGCAACCATAAGGTTCTGGATTGTTACTGTTTCGTGACCGTAATGGCCTGCCATTTTTCTGCCCTTGAATACTCTTGAGGGGCTTGAGCACGCACCGAGTGAACCCTGGTGACGAGCGTTAGGACCAGTACCGTGAGTTTCACGGAGTCTTGAGAAGTTCCAGCGCTTGATTGCACCAGCTGTTCCGTGGCCCTTTGAAGTTCCCTTAACATCTACGATTTCGCCTTCAGCGAAAACATCAGCTTTAATGATATCGCCAACATTGATTGCTGAGCAATCTTCGAGACGGAACTCCTTAAGTGTTTTCTTGGGAGCAACATCGTTCTTAGCAAAGTGGCCTTTCATGGGCTTGTTAAGCTTTGAAACCTTAACATCGCCGAAGCCAACCTGAACTGCTTCGTAACCGTCGTTCTCCATTGTCTTTTTCTGGGTAACTACGCACGGACCTGCTTCAACAACGGTTACGGGGATTACCTTGCCGTTTTCGTCGAAGATCTGGGTCATGCCTATCTTCTTACCGATGAGACCTTTTTTCATATTTTTTCCTCCTTGGTTATTGGTTGGTTTCCCAACTTGACCTCGTCAAGCGTGATTATAATTTGATTTCGATGTCAACGCCTGCCGGGAGCTCAAGACTTGTCAAAGCTTCAACAGTTTTGTTTGAAGGTCTGAGAATGTCAATGAGTCTTTTGTGTGTTCTCTGTTCAAACTGTTCACGGCTGTCCTTATACTTGTGAACGGCACGAAGGATTGTAACTACTTCCTTTTCAGTGGGAAGCGGGATAGGACCGCTTACCTGAGCACCTGTTGCTTTAGCAGTTTCAACAATCTTTTCAGAAGCCTGATCTACAAGGTTGTGGTCGTAGCCTTTAAGTCTGATACGGATCTTAACTTTGCTTGCTGCCATTTACTTTTCCTCCTGAAAAATATTGGTGCGAGACTTTACCGAATATTTTTTTCCACCCACCCGTGTGTTTCAAGGCTGCCTTTTTAAAAACCGAATGACGCAATATCATTCGGGCAGACCTTTTGCATGGTTGCAGACATACGCAAGCTATCCGCAAAAGGAAATAATACTGGTATGATTTCGCCCGGTTTAAAATCGGACATACTCCGCCGAAATTCCCGCTTTGGGTCAAGCGCCACCTCCGGCATCATCGCATATCTTGTTGTGAGAAATCCATACACCATATATAAATATATAATATATGCCATTTCACACGCTCCGTTATTATATAATAAGAGGGGTTGTTTGTCAATAGAAAAATCAAAATATTTTTCAAATTTTTTTCGTTATTTTTTACAAAGTTTATCAGTGAATTTTTGTAAGATTTTACAAAATAAATTTTAAGA
>UQFL01000020.1 GCA_900540305.1 uncultured Oscillospiraceae bacterium
ACTTAACCCAACATCTCACGACACGAGCTGACGACAACCATGCACCACCTGTCTCGACTTTCCCCGAAGGGCACCTAATGTATCTCTACTTCGTTAGTCGGATGTCAAGTGCTGGTAAGGTTCTTCGCGTTGCTTCGAATTAAACCACATAATCCACTGCTTGTGCGGGTCCCCGTCAATTCCTTTGAGTTTCAACCTTGCGGTCGTACTCCCCAGGTGGATAACTTATTGCGTTAGCTGCGGCACGGAAGGGGTCAGACCCCCCACACCTAGTTATCATCGTTTACAGTGTGGACTACCAGGGTATCTAATCCTGTTTGCTCCCCACACTTTCGAGCCTCAGCGTCAGTTAAAGCCCAGTTGGCCGCCTTCGCCACCGGTGTTCCTCCGAATATCTACGCATTTCACCGCTACACTCGGAATTCCGCCAACCTCTACTTCACTCAAGAAAACCAGTTTCAACTGCAGTCTACAAGTTAAGCCTGTAGTTTTCACAGCTGACTTGGCTCCCCGCCTGCGCTCCCTTTACACCCAGTAATTCCGGACAACGCTTGCCACCTACGTATTACCGCGGCTGCTGGCACGTAGTTAGCCGTGGCTTGCTCCTTAGCTACCGTCATTATTCTTCACTAAGAACAGAAGTTTACAATCCGAAAACCGTCTTCCTTCACGCGGCGTTGCTGCATCAGGGTTTCCCCCATTGTGCAATATTCCCCACTGCTGCCTCCCGTAGGAGTCTGGGCCGTGTCTCAGTCCCAATGTGGCCGTTCAACCTCTCAGTCCGGCTATGGATCGTCGACTTGGTAGGCCGTTACCCCACCAACTATCTAATCCAACGCGAGCCCATCCTTCAGCACCTCAGTTTTGGTATTTCGATCATGCGGTCAAAATACTTTATGCGGTATTACCGTCCGTTTCCAGACGCTATCCCCCTCTGAAGGGCAGGTTGCTCACGCGTTACTCACCCGTCCGCCACTCAGTCATATCATTAATCATTCCGAAGAATTCATAAATCAAGCTTCGTTCGACTTGCATGTGTTAGGCACGCCGCCAGCGTTCGTCCTGAGCCAGGATCAAACTCTTAAAACTATTGTATTAATATCAGCTCTCGCTGTACTAACCATCTTAAAAGCTTTCGCTCTTTCGAACACTTTCGTTCGCAATTACTGCGATATCTTTTCGATATCTTTGAGTACTCTTACTCTTTGAATCTCGGGTTCCTTTTCTTTCATCGTTGTTCAATTTTCAAGGTCCTTTTTGCTCTCTCTTGAGGTTTCCTTTCTGTTCCCCTCGCCTGAGTGCTTGATAATAATACCAAAACAAATCGAGAATGTCAACACTTTTTTTCAAGTTTTTTTAACTTTTCTCACCTTTTTCACACCCTGCCGAGTGTTTCAACATATTGATTTTAATACTTATTCCGCACAATTCCACACTATATAATGGGCATGTCCAAAGGCTCCACAATATGTGGGGCTGTGGAATAAGCCTCTCTTGGCATATACGGCGATGTTGTATTATAGAAATTCTCTATATCTTTATAATATATTTTATAATCAAAAGCAGAAATTCCCTCATTATCTACACTAAAAAGCACCGCATCCTCATCAAAAGCGTAGCTTTTTGTATTATAATAAGCTACGCTTGAGCCTGCGAACAGAATAACAAAGCCTAAAAGCAGAGTTAAAAATACAGGATGCTTTTTCATTTTTACCGCTCCTTGTTTTTAAAAGTCTATTATATATAGTATTTAATCATTATTATAATAATTAGTTTTCGGTGTACTCTTCCAAAAGAAGTTCGGCAAGCGCATCTGCAAAAAGTCTTCCCGAATAACACGCCTCATCAAGAGTATTTGCATCTGTTCCTATTTCCAGCAGGAAAGAATTTTTAGTTAAGTCCATATTATATTTGCGTTCTGAAAAAAGAATGGGGCGCATAAGTCCGTCATACATAGTCGCAAGTTTATTTGTAACGGCACAGGAAAAGCGAAGGTTATCCTCCCAGTTTGGAAAGTTTTCAACGCTGCCGTATTCACAGCCTGAAATAATCATCATTTTTGCTGCTTTTTTATCATTGACCGTTGCGGTAGGTTTTACTTTTGTTCCGTTCTTGTATGTAATACTGTCTCTGTGAACATCAATAGTAATTTCTATTGACGGATATTTTTCAAGATAATCCTGAACTGATTTTCTTGAAGAATCGTACGCTTCGTTATATGAGGAATCGTGAATTTCCCTGTCGTGTATTACGCCTATGCCGCGTTCCTCGAGAATTTTACAGATTTCGTCCCCGACCCGAACCATATTGCGAGATATATCTTTGGTTTTCGAGTTCGAGGACTCTGTATAAAAACCTGCGTCAAGAAGAGTATAGCTTTCTGTTGAATGGCTGTGGTAAATCAACACTGTCGGCTGCGAAGCATCGCTGATTTTAAGGTCTGCTTTTTCTTCAAGCAGTTTCTCGATATTGAGCGTATAGAAATCTTCAGGAATTTTAGACTGGACCTGAACATTTTCAAAAGTTACTATTGTTCCGCCACCCGTGTAACTTTCTTCGCTTGTTTTGCCTTTTACTTTCTGAGTGTCGATTACTTTCTGCTCTTCCTCCATAAGCTTTAAAATATCGTCAGGCGTTTGCGTCAAATCAGTATCGCCAGAGCCGTCCTTGGAACCGATGCTGTTCATAACCTGAACGCTCTCTTCCTGCGAGGTGTTATTATTATTAACCGAAGAAGATGAAAATATTAATGAAACTTGCGCCGCGGCTGATTTTATTTTTTCATAAGGCGAAAGAACGGACATTATACCTGAACTGACAGACGCAACGCTATCTTTTGCAAGCGGAGCAGCATTTACAATAATGCCCACGGCAAAAAACACAATTACAACATTTGAAAGAAAAATCAATATATCACGCTTCAACGCCAACCACCCGATTCCGATAACAATATTGGTATGTTATAATGATTATAATATATAATAAATATTTAAATGTATATTACTACATTATAAATACTATGCGGAGGTAATCGAAATAATGCTAACCGACAAGCGTATAAAGGTCTCTTTCCGAAATACAGCTTTGCAGGCATACATTTATACTCATTCCTATCAGCTTTGCGCCTTGCTCCGTAAGCCTGTCTATTTCACGGGGAGTTACGAACATTGAATCATCCTGCCTGCCCGAAATTACAGCGGTTGAGACAACGGTGGGTATGCCTATTGAAATAACTGGCACGCCGAGGGTTAATTTTGATATTTCAAAACGATGGTTGCCTACTCCCGACCCCGGCGAAATTCCCGTGTTTGAAATCTGAACGGTTGTGCCAAGCCTTTTTGCACTTGAAGCGGCAAGAGCGTCTACGGCAATTATGCAGGACGGATTTATGACATTGCACACGCCTTTTATAATCTCTGCGCTTTCAATTCCCGTTTCGCCGAGAACGCCCGTGCAAATACAGGAAACGGATTTGAGATTTTCAAAGCCCATTTGCTTTTTTAGTTCATCTGAAATATGGCGTGTTGCAAAAATATAAGAGCCCGTTTTCGGCCCGAGTGCGTCAGCCGTTATATCCATATTACCAAGCCCGACCACAAGAACATTGTCACATTCAGGCGGGAGCAGATTTTTTAAAATATCGGAAATTTTAGAAAGTCTGCCGTCAAAAATATCTGTATCATTAGTGAATGACGGAACCTCAACGGTTATATATTCTCCCTGCGGTTTTCCTATCTCACGCTCGCCGTTTTCATTGAGAACACTCACACGAGTAACGCCGTTTTCCTCTTTTACACGAACACCGTTGATTTTTGTTTTTTCGCTCTCTTCATAGCATTCCAGAGCCAAATCGGTACGGTTTTGCATAAAAATCACCCCGAATTTTAAACTTTTTCAATAAAAGTATACCCAAAAAGAAAAAAATACTTGCATTTTACTAAAAGTTATGCTACTATACATAAGCATTAAATTAGTTATTTATATATTTAATCCGTTTTTCAAAGGAGTGAAAATTATGCCACAGATTAAATCAGCAAAGAAGAGAGTTAAGGTTGAAGCTAAAAAGGCTGCCAACAACAAAGCTGCTAACACTGCTCTTAAAACAGCTATAAAGAAGGCTAACGCTGCTATCGAAGCTAACGCAAGCGACAAAGAAGCTGTTGTAAAGGCTGCTGTTAAAAAGATCGATAAGGCTGCTGCTAAAAATCTGCTTCACAAGAATACCGCGGCAAGAAAAAAGAGCAATCTTGTTTCAAAGCTCAACAAAGCGTAAGAAAATTTCAGCTCCCGTCTTTTGGCGGGAGTTCATTTTTTATTAATGTTTTATTGCTTGACTTTGGAAGGTATTGCCTATATAATTATATGTAGTTAATTTATTAGGGGGTTTATATAATGAACTTAGGTAAAATTCTTAAAGCCATAGGCGCAATCGTTGCTATTGCAGGCGTTATTGCGGCTGTTTATTTTGCTATTCAAAAGCTCACAGACAAAAAAGAGCCTGAATATTTCAATGATGATGATTTCTTTGAATGCGACAACGACCTTGAAATAATCGAGGTTGAGAGCGAGCCTGCTGCTGAAGAAGAGAAAAAAGAGGAAGCACCGAAAGCAAAGAAAGCGGCTCCTAAAAAATCTGCAAAGAAAAACTGATTTTTATAAAAGCACTTCGGCAGAGCAACAATAAAGTTGCTCTGCTTTTTAAATTTGAAAAGACAAGGAGGATTTTCAATGACTTGCAATTACAGCAGCGGACTTGTTCTTGAGGGCGGCGGAAACCGAGCAATTTTTACAAGCGGTGTACTTGATGCGTTTATTGAAAATTCAATAGAGTTTCCTTATGTTATAGGCGTATCCGCAGGTTCGTGCAACGCCGCTTCTTTTATAGGAAAAAATTTCAGGCGTCAGCACGATATTACCATTAATTACTGCAATGACAAGAGATATATGGGCATGAAAAGCTTTTTCAAGACAGGGCAATATGTTAACCTTGACTGGGATTTCGGCGAGCTGACATATGACCTTATGCCTCTTGATTATGAAACATACGAAAACAGTAATTCAAAACTTTGCGCAGTAGTTACCAACGCTGAAACGGGAAAGGCGGAATATATGTATCCGTCAGATTTAAGAGAATACGGTTGCCCTGTTATAAAAGCAAGTTGTGCGCTTCCCGTTGCAACAAAAGGCGTTAAGATCGGCGACTCAACTTATTTTGACGGCGGCGTTTCAGATTCCATCCCCCTTAAAAGAGCGTTTGATGACGGCTGTAAAAAAGCTGTTGTTATACTCACTCAGAGCAGAGATTTTGTTAAGCAGCCTATCAAATATGTTAAAACGGTAAAGCGAATGTTTAGAAAATATCCTGCTCTTGCAAACGCAATTCTTACACGGCATGAAATGTATAACGCTCAAAAAGAATATGTTTACGAAGAGGAGAAAAAAGGCAACTGCCTTGTTATTCAGCCTGCTGAAGATTTGCACTGCACATCTGTTGAGAAAAACGCAACAAAGCTTGAAAGAATTTATCAGCTTGGATACTATGAGGGCAAGCAGAGCATAGAGAAAGTTAAGGCTTTTATTTCAAAATAAAAAGAAAAGGCATAATTATGGGCAAAAAAGAAGACAAAACAAATGTTATAAGAATACTTGATAAAAACAAAATTGAATACACACAAAGAACATATGACCCTGACCCGACAAAAAGCGGAGCGGAAATTGCACAGATTTTAGGTGAAAACCCTGACGCTGTTTTCAAAACCCTTGTAACGGTTTCAAAAAGCAAAGAGCATTATGTTTTTATGATACCCGTTGAAAAAGAGCTTGATTTGAAAAAGGGCGCAAAGGCGGTTGGCGAAAAAAGCATTGAAATGATACCTCAAAAAGAGCTTTTGCCGCTTACAGGATATGTTCACGGCGGATGCTCACCCATAGGAATGAAAAAACAGTTCAAAACAACGATTGACGAAAGCGCTTTGAATTTTGAAAAAATTATGTTTTCCGCAGGGCGAGTAGGCTGTCAGGTGGAAGTGAAATTTGAAGATTTAAAAAAGATTGTCAGAATAAACACGGCGGCAATCACTAAAGATTAAATTTCACTTTACTCAATCATCTCAAATAATACTGTATAAACAGGCTGCCAGAAGGCGGTCTGTTTTTTTGTTCACAATTTGTTATTAAACTATTGTGGGAGATAAAATTATTTGATATAATATTTTTACATCGCCGCAACAGCGGCTATAAGGAGTATTAGTATGAAAAGAGAACATTTCGGTTCAAGGCTCGGCTTCATCCTTGTTTCCGCAGGATGCGCAATCGGGCTTGGGAATGTGTGGAAATTCCCGTACATGTGCGGAAAATACGGCGGCGCCGCTTTCATTCTTATTTATCTTGCTTTTCTTCTTATTATGGGTCTTCCAATTATCATCTGCGAATTTGCAGTGGGCAGAGGAAGCAAAAAAAGCGTTGCTAAAAGTTTCAGCGTTCTTTCCTCGGGTAAAGGATGGAACAAAATAAGATGGATAGGCATTGTGGGCAGTTATATGCTTATGATGTTTTACACAATGGTTGCCGGCTGGCTTCTTTACTATTGCTTTAAAATGGTTAAGGGCGATTTTGCAGGAGTGACCACGGCGCAGGTTGACACGGCTTATTCGTCAATGCTCGGCAACCCCGGTATTATGACGATTTGGACAATAGTTGTTATCGTCCTGGGTTTCCTTGTATGCCTTATTGGACTTCAAAAAGGCGTTGAGAAAATCACCAAGGTTATGATGACCTGCCTGCTTATAATTATGATTGCGCTTGCAATTAACTCTGTTACTCTTACAGGCGCAGAAGAGGGTATTCGCTTTTATCTTGTTCCCGATTTTGCGAAAATTAAAGAAATCGGGCTTGGAAATGTTATTTTCGGCGCAATGAGCCAGGCATTTTTCACTCTTTCAATCGGTATAGGCTGTATGGCAATTTTCGGCAGCTATCTCAAGAAAGAGCGTTCACTTACAGGCGAGGCAATCTCCATTCTTGTTCTTGACACATTCGTTGCACTCACCGCAGGATTTATTATCATCCCTGCCTGCTTTGCATACGGCATTGAGCCTGACGCAGGCCCCGGACTTATATTCCAGACACTTCCCAATGTTTTCTCACAGATGAAGGGCGGCACAATTTGGGGTGCGCTTTTCTTCCTGTTTTTGTTCTTTGCGGCATTTTCAACTGTTGTTGCAGTATTCGAAAACATTATTTCTTTTGCAATAGAAACACTCGGTTTCAGCAGAAAAAAGAGCATTTTGATGAACTTTGTGATAATCACAGTTTTGAGCCTGCCCGCAGTTTTAGGCTTCAATGTGCTTTCATCTTTCAACCCCCTCGGCGAGGGCACGGTAATTATGGACCTTGAAGATTTCATCGTTTCAAACAACCTGCTTCCACTCGGTTCGCTTGCGTATGTACTTTTCTGCGTAAGGAAAAACGGCTGGGGCTGGGACAATTTCATTGCAGAGGCAAATGCCGGCAAGGGCATAAAATTCCCTGCAAAAATCAAGCCGTATATGGCTTTCGTTCTCCCTGCAGTTGTTATCGTAATTTACCTCAAGGGTTATTATGATTACTTTGCACCTCAGGGCACAAAGGTTTTGGCTATCTGGATGTGCGTTGCAGTTCTCTTCCTTGTATTCATATTCACATCCGTTTTCTGCAAGCCAGGAACAAACAAGGAAAGACAGCTTAAAGTAACTGAATAAAAAAACATTCAATAATTAAAGGCGAGGTTTTTGACCTCGCCTTTTTATTATAAATTATTTACCATTCAAGATTATGAAGCTTGCCTTTAAGCGAAAGTTCGGGATAATCCCACTGCCTGAGCACTTCATATACGCCCACGGCAACGCTGTTTGAAAGATTCAAACTTCTGATTATGCCCCTCATAGGCAGGCGCACACATCTGTCGTGGTTTGCCTTTAAAAGCTCTTCGGGCAAACCTTTTGTTTCTTTACCGAACACGAGAAAGCAATCGTTCGGATAAGTCATATCGCTGTGCGTCTGTTCCGCCTTAGTTGAGAAATAGAAAAATTCAGCGCCCTTGTTGCGCTCAAAAAAATCGTTTATATCATCATAATATGTAATATCAAGCTTATCCCAATAATCAAGCCCTGCACGGCGCACCCTTTTTTCGGTAATCTGAAAACCCATAGGGCCTACAAGGTGAAGCCTTGCCCCCGTTGCGGCGCAGGTGCGGGCAATATTTCCCGTATTCTGCGGAATTTCAGGCTCGATAAGAGCCACATTAAGCGAGTGTTCCATTTATATATACTTCCTTGATGTCAAGATTTTCGTCTACAAAAACAATATCAGCGCATTTGCCCGTTGCGATTGAGCCGATTTCATTATCCGCACCGATAGCGCGGGCAGGATTTATCGTACAGCTTTTGAGCGCCGTTTTAAAATCAATGCCGAAAGAGAGGAGATTTTTAAATTCCTCATAAACATTGCTTATTGAAGCGGCAATTGTTCCGTCTGCAAGAACGGCATACTTTCCGCCCTCTTTAACAAATACCTGCTGACCGCCAAGTTCAAACTCCCCTGTGCCGAGACCTGCCGCACGCATAGAATCTGAAATTACGCACGCCCTGTTTTCGCCAAGGATTTTAAATGTATTTCTCAAAACAGCAGGGCAGATATGGCCGCCGTCACAGATAATTTCACAGAAAACATTTTCATTATCAAGCGCCGTGCCTACAATTCCTGCCTCACGGTGAGTCATCGGAGTCATTGCATTATAAAGATGAGTTATATGGTGTGAACCGAGGTCAAAAGCTCTCTGCGTTTGCTGAGCGTTTGCGGCTGAATGACCGATTGAAACGGAGCATTTTTTGCTGACGGATTTTATAAACTCATCGCTGTCAAACGCTTCGGGAGCAATCGTGATAAGCTTTACCGTGCCGCCGCTTTTTTCAAACAGCTCGTCAAATTCCTCAACCGTGCCGCCCCTTACATACTCAGCATTCTGCGCACCCTTTTTAGACATTGCAATAAACGGGCCTTCAAGGTTAATGCCTGCAATCTTTGCGCCCTTTTCCCTGCCCTGATAATTTTTTATAACAGAGACAATATCACAAAGGGCGGAATTTGAAAGCGTCATAGTAGTTGCGCAAAATGAAGTTACTCCGTTTTTTGCAAGGCAGGCGCTTATTTTTTCAAGCGCATTTTCGTCAGCGTCCGAACAGTCGCCTCCTGCCGCACCGTGAATATGAATATCAACAAAGCCGGGGAGCGCAGTCATACCGCTCATATCTCTGCCGTCGCCGTCAATTACACCGATAGCCTTGATTTTGCCGTTTTCTATTTCAATATCGGCAACTTCTTTTTCAAAAATCTCATTGTAAAAACATACATTTTTTAAAATCATCACATATTTTCCTTTACTATTCTGAACGCTATTTCCTCTAACTGTTCAAAGGTCTCAAGCGAGCCCATTTCCTTGCGGAATTTTGCGCCGCCGCGAAGTCCTTTTGTATAATACGCCGCATGGTGGCGAGCCTCTCGCATTGCCGTGTACTCGCCCTTATACTCAATCATTTTTGAAATATGGCGGAGCATAACCGCCATTTTTTGATTTATTGACGGTGGCGGAATAACTCTGCATTCGCTGAGATATGCGTTGACTTGCTGAAATATCCACGGATTGCCGAATGCACCCCTGCCTATCATAACGGCATCACACCCCGTTTTTTCAAGCATAATCGCCGCAGACTGCTCGTTTGTAATATCGCCGTTTCCGATAACGGGAACAGACACCGCCTGCTTCACCTTTTTTATAATATCATAATCAACCGTGCCGCTGTACATCTGTTTTCTTGTTCTGCCGTGAACGGTGATTGCCGCAGCACCGTTTTTCTCAAGTATCTCGGCAAGTTCAACAGCGTTTACGCTGTTATCATCCCACCCCTTACGGATTTTTACCGTGACAGGAACAGGAACTGCGCTGCTGACTGCTTTTACTATCTCGCCTGCAAGCTGCGGATTTTTCATAAGGCTTGCACCGCCGCCGTTCATTGCAACCTTGGGTGCCGGGCAGCCCATATTTATATCAATTATATCGGGTTTAAATTCAAGGCATTTAACTGCCGACTGCGCCATAATCTCAGGGTCATCGCCGAAAATCTGAGCGCCTGCCGTTTTTTCTCCCTCGCCGAGAGTTAAAAGCTGTGCGCTTTTTTTATCTCCCATAACAAGGCCCTTTGAACTTACCATTTCGGTTACTGTATAAGCCGCACCGAAAGAAACGCAAAGCTCACGAAATGCCCTGTCGCTCACCCCAGCCATAGGAGCAAGAAAGGCTATATCATTAAATTCAACATCTTTAATTTTCATATCTTTACCTCAAGGAAAGTATAACACAGTTTGCAGTCAGTAACAAGTGATTGAGCCGTTGTTTTTATTGCACAAAGCGGTGTTTCAGTTTTAAGGCGTTTTTCACAAATTCTGTTTACTTTTTATGCTGTTATTTGATAATTGTTGACACAAATTTAACCGTATGATATTATACCATTGAGGAATATAAGTTTGATTTTTCAAGGAGATAGCTATGAACTTTCAAAATATAAATATGTTTTTAGCCAACCACGGTGATAAGTTTGAGCCTGCTCAGCTTCCGATTATACAGCAAAGGCTTGAGATGGTGCCTGACGAACAGATGACATTTATATCTGCCGCAGATTTTAAAAGCCCCACAACAATGCTTGTTGTTTCCCTTGTTGCAGGCGGACTAGGAATAGACAGATTTTTACTCGGAGACACGGGCATGGGTATTTTAAAACTTCTTACCGGCGGATGTTTCGGAATACTTACTATAATTGACTGGTTTACCATTATGGATAAAACTAAGAAAAAGAATTTTGAGCAATTTATGATGATAACATCAAACCAACCGCCATATCAGCAGACCAATTATCAAAATCAATATTAAAACAAAAATCCCGTTCGTTTTGAGCGGGATTTTTTATTATTTGGGGCATAAAAAAACGGCCTGTAAAAACAAGCCGTTTTGAAAATCAAATATAATTAGTCTGCGCTGTAGGGGAGAAGAGCAATCTGACGAGCACGCTTGATAGCGGTTGTGAGCTCTCTCTGATGCTTTGCGCAAGTGCCTGTTACACGGCGGGGAAGGATCTTTGCTCTTTCAGAAGTGTATCTGTTGAGCTTTGCAACATCCTTGTAATCAATGCATTCGCATTTATCTACGCAAAACTGGCAAACTTTTCTGCGGCCTTTTCTGGCACCGCCCTTATTATATGCCATAATCGGTTTCCTCCTTAAAATGGTAAATCGTCATCATCGTCAACAATCTCTTCAAAATCGCTGTTATCAGCTGAAGCGTAGCTCGGAGCCGGCTGGCTGTAAACGGGATTTGAAGTGCCGCTTTCTGCCTTTGAACCGCAGAAAGAAACATTATTCGCAACGACCTGAACAGTTTTTCTCTTGTTTCCGTTATTATCTGTGTAGCTATCCGTCTGAATAGAGCCTTCAATAGCAATCATTGAGCCCTTGCGGAAATAGCGGGAAACAAACTCAGCAGTCTGACGCCATGCGGTTACATCAATGAAATCGGCTTTTCTTTCTTCGCCTGATTTCTGATAATTTCTATCGCAAGCAACCTGAAAACGAACAACTGAAACACCTGAGGGTGTTGTGCGAAGTTCTGGGTCAAATGTCAGTCTGCCCATAATCACAACAGAATTAATCATATTCCTGCCCTCCGATTATTCGCCTTTAGCAACGATAAGAGAACGAAGAACGCCGTCTGTAATGTTGATTACACGGTCAAGCTCAGCAGGGAAATTCTCATCAGACTCAAACTGAACAACAATGTAATAACCCTCTGTTTCGTAGTTGATAGCATAAGCAAGCTTGCGCTTTCCCCATTCTTCAACTTCGCCAAGAGTGCCATTAGCCTTGATAAGATCAGTGAACTTTGTCTTGAGAGCCTCAACTGCTTCCTCGCCTTTTGCAACTGAGAAAACCATTACGAGTTCATACTTGTTTAATGCCATTCCTGTGCACCTCCTTCTGGACTTTTGGCCCACGCCTTTCGCATGAGCAAGGATTACCACCCTTTACGGGTAGCCTATGTATTATATCAGACAAGCGCTCAGGTGTCAAGAAAAATATAAACATTTCCCTTTGCCGAGCGCTTTGTTGTTATTTATGTTTATCTGATATGTTTTGCAAATTCTTTTCGTGCGTTTTTCTTGCCTCGTCAAGCTCTGCTTTTCTCTGCTCCTCAAGTTCGGAAATTTTGTATCTGTACGGAGTACATTCTGTATCACGATGCGTTTTTTGAAGTTCGATTGACTTGCTGAGAATATCTCTTTGAGAAACAAGTTTATCATAACTCGGGTCGTTTTTTTCCATACCCTGCATCATGGCATCAATCATTTCAATTTGAATTTCGTATTCTTCTATTTTTTCATCGTAACCGAAAGTTGAAATCTGTTCTATCATTTTTTCGTTTTCGGCAACGGCTGCGTCATATCGGTTATTAATTTCCTGAACTTCTTTTTCATAGCGACTGTTTTCTTCGTCTAATTTACTCATAAACTCGTCGCTGTCATTTTTTTGTGTTGATGAATCAGTTACTTTCACCGTCGTTTTAGATTCATACTCGCTTGCACTTTCAGCAGTTGTTTTTTCTGTTTCGTCTGCTTTTTCGGTGATGTCGCTCACACCGATAATATTATCGCTTTGAGCTTCCTCATCAGTTGTTCTGTTAGCGAGTGAAAAGCCAACAATAAGACCGATTGCCGCAATAAGAAAGACAACAAGGCACATTGCAAAAATTTTACCTTTTCTGTCCTCATCGGAAACATAATTGTCAAAATTTTCTTCATTCATAAGAATTACACTCCAAACAATGTACTAATTTGAAGTATATATGAATATAAAGTTTTTGTCAATTATTGCCGAGAGATTTAAGTGCCTTTTTAAACTGGAATGAAAACAAAATAGCCGTAAATGTTACCGCAATGAAATCAGCAACAGGCTCAGCGGCATAAACCGCCATTGATTTATCTATGCTCAAAATATTAGGCATTATATAGATAAGCGGAATAAGAAGAACAAATTTTCTGACAACGGCAACCGTGATTGAAGCTTTTGCGTTTCCGATAGAAGTGAACGCCATTTGGCACGCCGTCTGTATTCCGAATATGCAAACGCACGCCATATATATACGAAGCGCCTGTTTGGTAAATTCTATAAGAGCCGCATCCGTTGTAAACATTGAGGCAAACGCCTGTGGGAAAATCATTATTATGAGCCACAGCAAAACAGAATAGCAAAGGCTTGTTCTTAGCAGAATAAAATATGCTTTTTTTACTCTTTTTGCATTTCCTGCACCGTAATTATAGCTTATTATCGGCTGTGCGCCCTGACCGAGACCCTGCAAGGGCAAAAGGGCAAACTGCATAACTGAAGTTAAAATCGTCATTGCGCCAACCGCCAAATCGCCGCCGTATTTGAGAAGCGATGAGTTAAAACAGATTGATATAACGCTTTCGCTCGTCTGCATAATAAAATTAGATAAGCCGAGAGCGAGGCTCGGTAAAATTATATTGGGTATCAGGCGTAAATGTTTCGGCTTAATTTTAAGATGTGTCTTTTTGCCGAAAAGGAATGAGAGCACCCAAGCGCAAGACAGCGCCTGCGAAATAATCGTTGCCAGTGCCGCACCCTGAACACCCATATCAAAACCGAAAATGAAAATCGGGTCAAGCACGATATTAGCAACGGCGCCTATCAAAACGGAGAGCATACCTGTTTTAGCAAAACCCTGAGCGGTTATAAAAACATTCATACCGAGGGTCAGCTGAACAAATATTGTGCCGATTGCGTAAATGTTCATATACTGAACACCGTACTCCACAGTATTTTCGCTTGCACCGAAAGCGAGCAGAAATTCCCTGTTCCAAATAAGAAGCACGGCAGTAAGGATAACTGAAATTATTATCTGAGCCGTAAAACAGTTACCGAGTGTTTTTTCTGCGGACTCATTGTCACCTTTTCCCATAAAAATGGAAGCCTTGGGCCCGCCGCCGTATCCGACAAGTACGGCAAACGCCGAAACTATCATAATAAGCGGCATACACACGCCCACGCCTGTTAAAGCCGCCGCGCCCGTTTCGGGGATATGTCCTATATAAATACGGTCTACGATATTATAAAGCATATTTATAATCTGTGCCGTAACCGTGGGCAGAGCAAGTTTAAAGAGGAGTTTTCCTATCGGCTCTTTACCGAGAAAATCTTTATTATCCTGCATCAGAAAGCGCACCCCCTGAGTGCCCTTTCGGCATTTTTCGCTATTTGAGCATTGATTTTTCTAAACTGGCGGATTTCCTTATCCGTAAAGCCGTTAAAAATTTCAGAATAAAAATTTTTCTGCGCCTGTTCAAGAGATTTTATCACGGGAACGGCATCTTCCGACAGGGCAAGATGAATTCTGCGGCGGTCTTTTTCATCCCTTTGGCATACCAAAAAATTTCTTTTTTGCAGACTTTCCACCGCCTGAGATACGGAAGTTTTTGAAAGTTTTCTGAGTTCTACAATGTCTGCGGCGGTGTCCTTTTCTGGATTGTTGAAAAGAAAGCAGATTACTGCCGCCTCCGAATAATTTAAATCATTTTCTGCACAAATTGAGCGCAACATATTTTCGTGGAGCTTTTTAACAGAATTTACACTGACTAAGAAATTTGTTACATCTCCCACGCGAAAGCCTCCCTGTTACAAATATTTTCCGCCGTACAGCGGAACAAAATTAGTTTGCTTTCAAACTATTTCGACTTATTATATTGCCCTTGTCCGAAAAAGTCAACAACACGCAGGCTAATTAAAACTTAATTTATACTATGTTCATAAACGCCCCATTCTTGGCAAAACAAAAACGCCCTGCCGCACAGCAGAGCGTTTTATTTTAACCTTTGTAATTATAAAAGAGAAACAACAAGGTCGCCCATCTGAGATGTGGTCACCTTTTCAAAGCCCTCTTCATAAATATCGGGAGTTCTTGCCTTTGTAAGAGCGCAGTCAACAGCCTTTTCAATTGCGTCCGCAGCTTCAGCCTCACCGAAAGTATAGCGGAGCATCATTGCGCCCGAAAGGATTGTTGCAAGCGGGTTTGCTTTCTGCATACCTGCAATATCGGGAGCGGAGCCGTGGATAGGCTCATAAAGACCGAAAGTGCCCTTTGCAAGAGAAGCGGAAGCGAGCATACCGATTGAGCCGCTTATCATTGAAGCTTCGTCCGAAAGAATATCGCCGAACATATTTGAAGTTACGATTGTGTCAAACTGACCCGGGTTGCGAACAAGCTGCATAGCGCAGTTGTCAACATACATATAAGAAAGCTCAACTTCGGGATAATCAGCCTTAACTTCTTCGGCAACCTTGCGCCACAGTCTTGAAGAATCAAGAACATTTGCCTTGTCAACGCAAGTGAGCTTTTTACCCCTCTTCATTGCATATTCAAAACCTGCTCTTACGATTCTTTCAATTTCAGGAACGGTGTAACGCTCTGTATCATAAGCGCCTGTTACGCCGTTTTCTTCATAAGTGCCTCTGTCGCCGAAATAAATTCCGCCTGTAAGTTCACGAACGATAAGAATATCAAGTCCGTTTCCGATAATCTCCTCTTTAATGGGAGAAGCGCTCTTGAGCGGAGCGAAAATCTTTGCAGGGCGGAGATTTGCAAAAAGTCCGAGTGATTCTCTGATAGCAAGCAAACCTGCCTCGGGGCGGTTGTTACCAGGCTGGCTGTCCCACTTCGGGCCGCCTACTGCACCGAGCAATACTGCGTCTGACGCTTTGCACGCATCCTCTGTTTCCTTGGGGAACGGAACGCCCTTTTCATCAATAGCGCAGCCGCCGAGAAGCTGATAATCATATGAAAATTCAAAGCCGAATTTTTCCCCTGCGGCGTCAAGCACCTTTATACATTCGTCTACTATTTCGGGGCCGATACCGTCGCCCTTTAAAACTGTGATTTTATAATTATTCATACCTTGCCTCCGCAAAACTTATTTTTCAAAAATACCTGGCATTGTGTCATCCCTTACGCAGTCTTTCTGGTCACGGTTTACTGCACAGATGATACCCTTGAGAGAAGCGTAACCGATATTGTGTGAAACGCCTATGCCGAATATGTCCTTATCATCGGGATTTTTAAGATGAATGTAGGAAATAGCCTTTGAGTCTGAGCCTACGGAAATAGCGTGTTCGCTGTAATCCACAAACTTATAACCCTCAATACCTACCTGACCGAGTGCGTTAAAGAATGCGTCAATAGGACCGCTCCCCATTCCGTCAATCTTAACAAGAGAGCCGTCTTTAACTCTGATTGTGCCCTCAAAATGAACACGGGTAAGATATTCGCCCTCTTCTTTTTCCTCGTATGTTTTGTGGTTGATGATTTTATATGGGCCGACAACATTTCTGTATTCTTTCTGGAAAAGGTCGAACACCTCTTCGGGCTGAAGCTCCTTGCCCTTTACATCACAGGCGTGCTTAACGATTGCGCCGAATTCTGTGTGCATTGCCTTGGGCATTTTAATGCCGTAATCCGTTGAAAGGATAAACGCCGCGCCGCCCTTTCCGCTCTGTGAATTAATGCGGATAACAGGCTCGTATTCTCTGCCGACATCTGCAGGGTCGATAGGAAGATAAGGAACTTCCCAGTAATCGGAATTTGTTTCTTCCATATAAATCTTGCCCTTGTTGATAGCGTCCTGATGAGAGCCTGAAAATGCTGTGAACACAAGCTCGCCTGCATATGGCTGACGGGGCGGAACTTTCATTTTCGTTGTGCGCTCGTAAACCTCTTTTATTCTGTTTATATCGTGGAAATCCAGCTCGGGGTCAACACCCTGAGTCCACATATTGAGAGCGAGAGTTACAATGTCAACATTTCCCGTGCGCTCGCCGTTTCCGAAAAGCGTGCCCTCAACTCTGTCTGCGCCTGCCATAAGTGCAAGCTCGGTTGCCGCAACGCCCTCGCCTCTGTCGTTATGGGGATGAAGAGAAATGATTGCCGACTCTCTGTTTTCCATATGGCGGCAGAAATACTCTATCTGGTCTGCATAGCCGTTGGGAGTTGAACATTCAACAGTTGACGGCAGATTGAGGATAATGGGGTTTTCGGGTGTTGAGCCCATAATCTTCATAACCTCTTCGCAGATTTTTATTGAATTGTCAATCTCCGTGCCTGAGAAAGATTCAGGAGAATATTCATAGCGGATATTCATTTCGGGATTGCGTGCAAGCTCCTCATCTGTAAGTTCCTTAATAAGCTTTGCGCCCTCAACTGCAATGTCGATAACGCCCTGCATATCTGTTTTGAAAACAACCTTACGCTGAAGAGTTGAAGTGGAGTTGTAAAAATGAACGATAACATTTTTTGCTCCGCTGATTGCCTCAAAAGTTTTTCTGATAAGGTGAGGTCTTGCCTGAACAAGCACCTGAATAGTTACATCATCGGGAATATAATTGCCGTCAATAAGAGTTCTGAGTATTTCATATTCTGTTTCTGAAGCTGACGGGAAGCCTACCTCAATTTCTTTAAAGCCTACATCAACGAGCGTTTTGAAAAGCTCTAATTTCTCGTCAAGATTCATCGGGTCAACAAGAGCCTGATTGCCGTCTCTCAAATCAACCGAGCACCAAACGGGCGCTTTTTCGATAACCTTATCCGGCCAAGTTCTGTCCGGAATATTGATTGGTGTGAACGGGATATATTTCTTATATCCTTTTAACATAGTAAAAACTCCTTTCATACAAAGGGCATAAAAAATACGCCCCTATCGTAATATAGGGGCGTAGAAAATCTACACGGTACCACCCTACTTCAGCGGGAAACCCGCCCTTTAGCATCACACAATGCCTTAACGCTTAACGCCGTTACACGGCTGCCCCTATTAAATATTTTTCAGGGCGGCAACTCCGCAGAGAGCTATACATAATAATTCCGTTACCGATTTTCACCAAACATCGGCTCTCTGAAAACGCAAATTAAAATCTTTTTCTGCTTCACAGTCTTTATTGGGTAATATTCAATTTACCAACCTTAAACGGTAAGGTAATTATAACACATTGATTATAAAAGTCAAGTTTATATTTTAATTAAAGCTTTGAGTAGCCGTAGCCGTTTACAATGGCATTTACAGGCTTATCCTCTTTGCAAAGCGGGCAGTTATGCTTGTCGTAAACCTGATAACCGGGCAAATCGTTTTCCGTGAAAATAGTGTTTACTTCAAGTCCTGCAATCTCCTTAGTTGCGCTGAATACTGCGCTGATGCCGACAACAGAACCGCCGTAGTAGCTAACGCTTTCGATGGCTCTTTCAACTGTCTGACCGCTTGTTATACAGGAAATAAGAACAATAACTCTCTTGCCGTTAATCATTTTAACAAGATTATCTCTGAAAATCATATTTCCCATAGCGTCATACTCAGGGCCTAAAACATAGATTTCGCCGCTGGGGTTGGGAGAAAGCATAGTGGGTCTTGAAAGCTCGTGAGCAAGATAAGCGCCGAGCGCCTGAGTTTCATAAAGGCACAAAACCGTATCAGCCTTAATATCCCTTTCAACATAATATGATGCCATAAGCATTGCGGTGTCAACCGAAACATTATGATTGTGCTTTATATCTGAAGTACCTACATAATAATTTATATGCGCATTTGCAGTTACGAAATGACCGTTTGTTGCGTGGATATAAACTCTTTCGTCTCTGTCAGATGTAATTGTAATAACATTGTCCATAAAAATCATCCTTTTTATTTAAGTTTACTATAATACCGCCGATAATTTCAACATTACTATTGTAAAAAAACTTAATATATTATTTGTATATTTTAAACAAAAATGCGTTTTTGTGTTATTTATACATATTATCCTTTTTGTTTTTTTATGACAATCTTTATAAAAGAAGAAAGGCAGTGTATAACACACTGCCTTTCCCCTCTCTGTCTATAACAAACTATAGGAGGACAAGATACTTGAAGCGGTTGCGGCTCCGCTTTCAAGGTAATTTACATTATAATCAACATTGCACAATTTGTCAAGCAAAATTATAAAAGTTTTTACACAATTTGACGAAACAGGGATTTTGCCAAAATTTTCAATTGTGAACTTCTTTTCGTCAATTTTTAGTACAGTCTGTTTTTTTGTACTGTAAAATATGCTAAAAAACAGAGAAAAGGGCAAAAAAAGTCTTTTTATTGACATAGAACATTTGTTCGTTTAATATTGTTTTTGCAAGACGGAAACGACCGCCCCAACAGTTTTGCGCCTTGTGAAAACAGGAGGTGTATGCAAATGAAAATAACTCAGCTTGCTGACGAATACGAGAATCAATACAATGTTTTAAATGCAAAAATAGAAGGACTCAGACCACTTTTATATGTGTATTCAGGTGAGGATTTACTGATATTGAGAAGAAAGATAAAAACATATTACGATATGGCGAGTCAGTGCAAAATAATTTCGGCAATGCTTTCAAACTACTACGAGGAGGACTCCGAATATGAGAACACACGACTTAATTGACGGATATTATAATTCTCAAAACGCACAGGCAGGAGCGGATATAGATTCTCAGCTTGTCAGCAAGGCGGCGATAAAAGCCGTTTTGCCCATGATAATGAAACAGGAGCTTACGGAACGCCAGCGCAGATGCCTTAAAATGAAATACAATGAAAATATGACGCAGACGGAAATTGCAAAGGCGCTTAAACTTTCACAGCCCACGGTAAGCAGGCATATTGAAAGCGCAAGGGAAACGGTAAACAACCGCCTGTCCTACTGCATAAGCGCTCTTAACAGGGCAAATTCCATATGGACTGATTACATACAGTAACAGCCGAACAAAATAAAAAAACCGAACAAAAACAGGCAGGCCTCACGGCAAAAAAACCGTGAAGCCCGAGGTGCTCACCCTGATATATAATCAACCGATACAGCGAAGGCTGTTCTGAGGGGCAGTGCCCACCGCCGCCAACAGTTGTAAAGCACACCTTTCTTATTTTATGAAAGGTGTGCTTTTTATGTTCAAGATATAAGGATGTAAAATTACTATTTTTAACAAAAATATCAAAGAGCGAGGAGCTGAAAAAAGCTGATTATATACATAATCAAATACAAAGCAGGCTGATGAAGAAGATAGACCCACAAGCTGTTTTTGCCGACTTTCTGAAAGAATTTAGACCTGCTTTTATAGGTGAAAGCTGGAAACGCCCCTGCCTTTGCGTATTTGCCGACAAATGCGCCGAACAAAAACATAAAAAACCACGGGATAAGAGAAAAATAATCGGCGGACGCAAAATATTCGGTATGAAAACCGAGTGGCGCCGTAATATCCGTGGAGAACAAAACATCGGGTAATTTTACAAGCCCGAAAAAGAGAGTTCTTGACGAAGTGATTGAATATGTTGCGAGAAAAAGAAGCGCCGAAACAAGCATACCCACCTTTTCGTTGCTTTTTTCAATCAGGGGCATTATAAGCCCTGTGATAATCATACACGAACCGAGGCACGAAAGAATGCCGAAATAGATTTCAGCCCCCGTTATTCCCATTGCAGGCATTATTACTGCCGTGACAATCGTTACCGCCGCACCGCCTGCAAAAACTATAAGCCCCCTGCGCAGGGTATTTCTTGACAGGCGGGAGCATATTCCCGAAATTATAATAAATATCGCCCAGAAAATCGGCTGAAAAATACAGAGAAAATCAAACACTCTGTATCCCCAGTCAAGCTTGAGGACGAAGCCGACATCGTAAAATGCGTGGTGGACTACCATACAGAGAATTGCGAAACCGCGAAGCTCATCGAGTAGATATATTCTTGAAGCGTCTTTTTTCAATCCGCCACTTCCTTTCATAAAAAAAACGCCGTATAATCCGACATTTTGATTATTGTAGCACAATACGGGCAACATTTCCACACCGATTATTATTTATTGTATTATTATATAAAATATGATATACTAATCTACACAGTTTACAATATATATATAATTAATTTATATTAAATTTATCTTAGGGGTGTAGTATGAAAGAAATCACTTTAGGCGCGTTAGCGTCTGCAACAACAAAGGTATCATCCGAAAACACGGCGGTAGCGGCGCAGAGCGGTTCGCTTGAGGTTTTTGCAACGCCGTTTATGGTTGCGCTTATGGAAAAGGCAACCTGCCTTGCCGTTGAGCCGTTTCTTGAAGGGGACGAAACAACGGTTGGAATAAGCATAAACATTTCGCACGATAAGGCAAGCGCCGTAGGCGAAGAAATTACAGCAACGGCAAAAATCACCGCTGTTGAGGGAAGAAAGATAACTTTTGAGGTTGAAGCAGTAAACGGCTTTTCTGAAAAAATCGGCGGCGGCACGATTGCACGTTTTGCCGTTTCAGGCGAAAAATTTATGAGCAAGCTGAACACCCCGAAAGAATAAGCGGCAGAGGTAATGATATGAAATTTAAATCTGTTATTTTTGATTTTGACGGCACTATCTGTAAAACTGGCGAAGGAATAATAAAAAGCGCTAAATATGCGCTTGAAGCTTTTGGTTACGATGTGCCCGAGGACGACAGCGAACTTGAATTTTTCATCGGCCCTCCCCTGCTTGTAACATTTCAGGAAAGATTCGGCGCAGACCCGCAGACCGCGCTTGAGCTTGTTAAAAAATACAGGGAGCGCTACACAAATCAGGGCGTTTACGAGAGCGAACTTTACGAGGACATCAGGGGACTGCTTGAAGCGCTTAAAAACGACGGTATCAAAATCGGCATAGCATCTTCAAAGCCGCAGAAATATATTGAAACATTACTTGAAAAATTCGGAGTTATAAAATATTTTGACGCCATTTGCGGAGTTAGCTTTACAGCGGACTGCGAAACGAAGGCAAGCATTATAACAAGATGCCTTGCGGAACTTAACACACCGCCCGACAGCGCAATTATGGTTGGCGATAAAAACTATGACATTGCAGGCGCAAAGGCGAACAATCTGCTTTCCGTTGGCGTGCTTTGGGGCTACGGCAACAAGTTTGAATTTATAGAAGCAGGAGCGGACTTCATTGCGGAAAAGCCGCAGGATATTGAGGCTGTTGCTCTCGGCTACTTTGAGCAGACAGAGGAGAGCACGGGCATTTTCAACGGACGCATAATCACCGTTCACGAAGACACCGTACAGCTTGTTGACGGCACACAGGCAAAAAGAGAAATAGTTGACCACAACGGCGGCGTTGCAATTATCGGACTTACCCAAGAGGGCGAAGTTCTTCTTGTGCGCCAGTTCAGAGCGCCGTACAAAGAGGTGCTTTTTGAAATTCCCGCAGGCAAGCTTGAAAAGGGCGAAGACCCGTTTGAAGCGGCAAAAAGAGAATTTCAGGAGGAGTGCGGCTGCACTGCTGAAAACTTTAAATATATCGGGGAACTTTATCCCACACCCGGTTACTGTGGGGAAATAATCAGGCTCTACTATGCAACGGGGCTTGAATTCGGCGAACAGCATCTTGACGAGGACGAAAGACTTGATGTCTACAAAGTGCCGCTCGGCGAGGCGTTTGACCGCTGTATAAACGGTGAATTTAAGGACGCCAAAACTCAGATAGGAATTATGAAAGTCAGGGAAATGTTAAACAATGGAAGCTTATCTTGACAACAGCGCAACTACAAAGCCGTGCAAAGAGGCGGTTGACGCTGTTATGAGTATGCTCACTGAGACATACGCAAACCCGTCAAGCCTACACAATCCGGGAATTGCGGCGGCAAAAAAGATTATTGAAGCAAGGCAGATACTTGCAGACGCCCTTTCCTGCGACAGGGACGAGATATTTTTTACAAGCGGAGCGACGGAGGCAAACAACCTTGCCGTTTTCGGTGCGGCATACGCAAACAGAAGAAAAGGAAACAAAATCGTCACCACGGCGATTGAGCACGAAAGCGTGCTTCAAAGCATTGACGAACTTGAAAAAGAGGGCTTTGAGGTTGTGCGCCTTATGCCCGACAGTCAGGGCTTTATAAGCGAAACGGAACTTATGCAGGTGATTGACGACAAGACGATACTTGTTTCCGTTATGTATATAAACAACGAAGTGGGCTCGGTTATGCCCGTTGAAAAAATCAAAAAGGCGGTAAAACTAAAAAACGCCCCCGCCCTTATCCATATAGACTGCGTTCAGGCGTTCGGAAAGGTAAAGATTTCGCCCAAAAAATTAGGCGCAGACCTCATTTCCGTTACGGCGCATAAAATTCACGGTCCAAAGGGCTGCGGAGCGCTCTATATAAGAAAAGGCGTTAGAATCCTGCCGAGAACTTTCGGCGGCGAGCAGGAGAAAAAAATAAGACCAGGCACGGAAGCGTCGCCCCTTATTGCAGGATTTGCGGCGGCGGTTGCCGCTCTGCCCGACCCTGAAAAGCAGGAAGAGAAAATGAAAGAGCTTAACAGCTACACAAGGGAAAAACTGCTTCAGATTGACGGGCTTAAAATAAACAGCGCAGAAAATGCGTCGCCCTATATTCTCAATATTTATGTGCCGACATTTATGAGAAGCCAGACAATTGTTCAGGAGCTTTCGGCAAAATACGGCGTTTATGTTAGCAACGGTTCAGCGTGCGCAAAGGGCAAAAAAAGCCATGTGCTTTCCGCAATGCACCTTAGCGACGAGATTACCGACAAGAGCATAAGAGTAAGCTTTTCGAGGGACAGCTCAAAAGAGGACGCCGACGCGCTTTTTGAAGCGTTAAAGGATATTACACAAAAACACCCGAGGTAAATATGAAAGAAATTATACTTGTTAAAAACGGCGAGCTTGTTTTAAAAGGGCTCAACAGAAACACATTTGAGGATGTGCTCATTAAAAATATGAGACGCCACCTTGCGGACTTGGGCGAATTTAAGTTCACCAAAAGCCAGTCCACCATTATGGTTGACGCACTTGAAGACGGAGTTGACCTTGACGAGGCGGCTGAAAGGCTTGAAAAAGTTTTCGGCATTGCCGCTCTTTCAAGAGCCGCAGTGTGCGAAAAAGATATGAAGAGCATTATTGAAACAACAAAGGAATATTTAAAGGACGAGCTTTCCTGCGTTAAGACCTTTAAGGTTGAGGCAAAGAGAAGCGACAAGAAATTCCCGCTCAAATCACCCGAGATATGCAGAGAACTCGGCGGAGTTATACTTAAAAATTTCAACCACCTCAAAGTAGATGTTCACAACCCTGAAATAACCGTAACGGTTGAGGTTAGGGACAATTACGCATTCGTAAGAGGAAACAACATAAAGGGCGCAGGCGGTATGCCGACAGGCACAAGCGGCAGAGCCGCAGTTCTTATCAGCGGCGGAATTGACAGCCCCGTTGCGGCATATATGATGGCGAAAAGAGGAATTGAGCTTATTTCAGTTCACTTTGCTTCCCCGCCGTACACAAGCGAACTTGCAGAGATGAAAGTGCTTGATCTTCTCAAAAAAGTTGCGGCATACAGCGGAACAATCACAACATATATTGTGCCGTTTACAGAAATTCAAGAGGCAATCAGAGATTACTGCCCCGAGGAATATTTCACACTTGTTATGCGCCGCATTATGATGAACATAAGCAGTAAAATCGCAAGGGAGCAGAATTGCAGTGCGCTTATCACGGGCGAAAGTCTCGGTCAGGTTGCAAGCCAGACAATTTACGCACTCGGTTGCACAGACTGCGCCGCAGATTTACCTGTTTTCAGACCGTGCATAGGAATGGACAAGGACGAAATTGTTGCAATTTCAAGAAAAATCGGCACTTTTGAAACATCTATTCAGCCGTATGAGGACTGCTGCACGGTATTCACACCGAAACACCCGAGAACAAGACCGAAAATTGCGGATGTTGTTGCGGCAGAGGAAAAAATTGAAAACCTTGACGAAATGATTAAAACGGCGGTTAAAAACGCAAGGCGTGTATTCGTTAAGTAACAGACGAATATAATTAACTGTTGAAAACAAAGTCATTATGGCAAGGGGCTGATTATTATGGACGATAATAAAAACAAACAGAGTGAAAACCTCGGAGAAATAGACGAGCTTTTAAGAGATTTCGGCAAGCAAAAGGAAAAGCATATTGAAAGCTTCGGAGAAATTGAACTGCCGAAAGAGGAAGAAGGCAAAAAGAAAAACGGGCTGAAAATCAGTTTTCACAAAAACAAGAAAACAGAAGAAAACGATGAAAAGAAAGCCAGGTTTTCTTTCAAAAATCTTATTCCCAAAGACAAGGCAAAAAGGAAAAAGCTTATCATCGGCGCTGTGTGCGTTGTTGCGTCGGCAGGAATTATTGCAGGTTCTGTTTTGATTTATGACAACGCAACAACAGGTTATCTTAAACCGTATGAGGAAAAATATCCCGATGTTAGTTTTCCCGTTGGAATAAAAGCAGAATACTGCGACTATTATGCGCTTCATCAGAATATGACGGGATATATTTCAATTCCCGACTGCGATTATAACGACTATATTCTGCCTGAAAGCGTCAAAACCGAAACGCCGACTCTTGACGGCTCAAACAGCACGGATACGCTTGATTTTAACACGGTTGTTTACATAAACAGCGACAAATGCAATCTTGAAAGCGCATACAAAGATATGAACACATATCTTAATTCCGAGCAAAAAATTATATATTCAACACTTTATGAGGATTACGAGTTCAATGTTATCGGCGCTTTTTACACGAACACAATACCGTCCGATGACAACGGCTACTGTTTTCCTTACAACTTCACAAAACAGATGACGGGCGCAAGCTTTAACAATTATCTTGACAGGCTTAACAGCCGCTGTCTTTACCACACAGGCTATGAGCTTTCATACAATTCTGACAAACTTATAACCATTGCGGCTGATTCAGACTTTATGGAGGACACAAAATTTGTTGTTGTAGGAGTTTTGAACGGCGAAAAGCAAACCCAAGCTGAAATAAACGATTCCGTTCACTATCCTCAGGCGTGGTACGACGCCAACGGCAAAACCAATCCTTACAGATTTGCTGAGGAATGGTATCCAACTGTTTTCATAGACGAAAACAAGGAGGAAACAAGCGTTCAGTCACAAAAAGATTTTTAACCGTAGTTTTCATTGGGGAATGAATTTACGGTATAAATAACGGGGGTAAAAATTATGTATGATGTTGCAATCATCGGCGGAGGCATTACAGGCTCTGCAACGGCTTATTATCTCAGCCGTTACAGACTGAAAATTGCCCTGCTGGAAAAGAAAAACGATGTCTGCTGTGAAACAACAAGGGCAAACAGCGCAATTATTCACGCAGGCTATGACCCTGAGCCGGGCACTCTTATGGCAAGGCTTAATGTTAAAGGCTCAGAAATGGCAAAAAAGCTTTGCAAAAAGCTTGATGTTCACTACAAGCAGATAGGCTCGCTTGTTGTTGCCTTTTCAGAAGAAGAGAGAAAGACAGTTGAAACGCTTTATGAAAGAGGCAATAAAAACGGTGTTCAGGGTCTCAGAATTGTTGAAAAAGATGAACTTAAAGAGCTTGAACCTCAGATTTCAGACGAGGCAATATGCGCACTTTACGCTCCCACGGCGGCAATAGTTAACCCGTGGGAATACGGGCTTGCATTTGCTGAAACCGCTGTTGAAAACGGCGTGAATGTAAAACTCAATTTCGGAGTAAAAAGCATTACAAAACAGGACGGCTATTGGCATATTGAGAGCGACACACAGAGCGTTGACGCAAAATTTGTTGTAAACGCCGCAGGTGTTGACTGCGATGAAATTCATAATATGGCGGCGCCCGAAAAATACAAGGTTGTTCCAAGCGCAGGCGAATACTATTTGCTTGATAAGTGCGAGGGCACAAGGGCAAACCATGTAATTTTCCAGTGCCCGAACAAGGACGGAAAAGGTGTTCTTGTTGCGCCTACCGTTCACGGCAATCTCATTGTAGGCCCTAATGCGGACAAGAGAGACAAGCACGACACCTCTACAAAAGCAAGCTGTCTTGAATTTGTAAGAGAAAAGGCGCTCAAATCCATACCGACAATCTCATTCAGAGAAAATATAAGAAATTTCACAGGCGTGAGAGCCGTTACCGATATTGACGATTTTATCATCGCATTTGCCGCAGAGAATTTCCTTGACCTTGCGGGAATTAAGTCACCCGGTCTTTCCGCCGCTCCTGCAATTGCGCTTGAAGCTGTTAAAATGCTGGGCGAAAAAGGGCTTGCGCTTGAAGAAAAGAGCGCATACTGTGACACTCGCAAGCGTGTGCGTTTCAAAGAGCTTTCACAGGAGGAAAAGAACAAACTCATTCGTGAAAATCCCGCTTACGGCAGGGTTATATGCCGATGCGAAACAATAACAGAGGGCGAAATTCTTGAGGCGCTCAAATCGCCGATTCCGCCCGTTTCACTTGACGGAATTAAACGCCGTGCAGGCACGGGCATGGGCAGATGCCAGGGCGGTTTCTGCGGCCCCAAGGTGCTTGAAATAATGGCAAAATACAAAAAAGTTCCTTTTGAGGATATTCTTCAGGACAACACGGGAAGCTATATTCTCACAGGCGAAACAAAATGCGGGAGGGATGAATGATGTATGAGCTTATCGTTATAGGCGGAGGTCCCGCAGGTCTTGCCGCGGCGCTTTCTGCATATGAAAACGGACTTAAAAAAATCCTTATTATAGAGAGAGACAAGGAACTCGGCGGAATACTCAATCAGTGTATCCACAGCGGTTTCGGTCTTGACTATTTCAAAGAAGAACTTACAGGCCCCGAATACGCAGGCAGATTTATCAATATGCTTTCTGACACCGATGTTGAAGTTATGACGGACACAATGGTGCTTGAGATAACTCAAAACAAAGAGGTTCACTGCGTAAACACTAAAAAGGGCTATCAGGTGCTCGGCGCACAGTCAATAGTGCTTGCAATGGGTTGCCGTGAGAGAACAAGAGGCGCAATCAGCATTCCAGGCACTCGCCCCGCAGGCGTTTTAACGGCAGGTGCGGCACAGAGATATGTAAACATCGAAGGACATATGGTGGGCAAAAGAGTTGTTATTCTCGGCTCGGGCGACATCGGACTTATTATGGCTCGAAGAATGACGCTTGAGGGCGCAAAGGTGCTTGCCTGCGTTGAGCTTATGCCGTACTCGGGCGGACTTCAGAGAAATATCGTTCAATGCCTTAATGACTTTGATATTCCGCTTTACCTTTCACACACTATTGTTGACATTCAGGGCAAAAACAGAGTTGAGGGCGTAACTGTTGCAAAAGTGGGCACAGACGGAAAACCGATTGACGGCACAGAAATTCATTTTGACTGCGATACCGTTTTGCTTTCCGTTGGTCTTATCCCCGAAAACGAGCTTACAAAAACGGCGGATATTGAAATGGACGCACGCACAAAGGGCGCAGTTGTTTTTGAGAATATGGAAACATCCGTCAGCGGAATTTTTGCCTGCGGAAATGTTGTTCATGTTCACGACCTTGTTGACTTTGTTACGCTTGAAAGCATGAAGGCAGGCAAAGCCGCCGCCGAATATGTATTAAGCGGCGAAAAAGACAGGGATGATTATATCACCCTCAAAAACGGAAACGCGGTGGGATACACCGTTCCGCAGAGGATAAGAAAAGACGCTGACGGCGCTGAAATCTTTTTCAGAGTAAGGCAGATTTTCGGCGACAGCAAAATTGTTGTAACTGACGGCGAAACACAGATTGCCCAGTTTAAGCGTGAGCATATGGCGCCGGGCGAAATGGAAAAAATCAAAATTCCGAAAGTACTGCTTGACAAGGCGGTTTTAGGCGAAATCACCGTTTCGGCAGTTGACGCACAGTGACGGGAGGGGTTGCAATGACTGAACTTATTTGTATAACTTGCCCCAAGGGCTGTCATCTTAAAGTTGATGAAGAAAACGGCTATGCCGTTACGGGAAATTCCTGCCCGAGAGGCGCAGAGTACGGAAAAAACGAGCTGAAAAATCCTAAAAGAGTTATCACCTCTACTGTTAGGACAAACAGCAAGGAATATCCAAGATGCCCCGTTAAAACAAACGGCGCAATACCGAAAGAAAAAATGTTTGACGCTATGGCGCTTCTTGACGATGTTTTGCTTGAGGCACCGATAAATACGGGCGACAAGGTTATAGAAAATGTTTTTGACACGGGCATTGATTTTGTTGCGTGCAAAAACATAAAAAAATAAACACAAAAAACATAAATTAAAACAAAAAAAGCCTCCGATAAGAAGATACTTATCGGGGGCTTTTGAATTGCCTTAAAAATATATAATGTTATATTTCAATACCGAGTTCGTTGATTTTGTCACGCAGAGCGAGCCAATCCTGAAAAGCAAGTTCCTTGTTGTTCGGGTTTCTGAGTATTGCCGCAGGGTGGAAAGTGCCCATCATAAGCACTCCGTTTTTCTCAACGAAAACGCCGTGTTCCTTAGCTGTCTCTTATACACATCTCCGAGCCCACGAGACCGAGGCTGATCTCGTAT
>UQFL01000021.1 GCA_900540305.1 uncultured Oscillospiraceae bacterium
GAGATCAGCCTCGGTCTCGTGGGCTCGGAGATGTGTATAAGAGACAGATCAGGGAAAGAGCAGAAGAAACAGAAAGACTGACTTTGTGCTCTCGTGCATCTTTAGCCTGCGAATCTTTGGGTAGAGATGTTAATGAAGATGAGTGCCCGATAAGAACTTGCTATCAAAGGGATAGAGATAGAATTATCCATTCTGAAGCGTTTAGAAGACTTAAACATAAAACACAGGTGTTTCTTGCGCCGAACGGCGACCATTATCGAACAAGATTAACTCACACTCTTGAGGTTGCCCAGATTGCGAGAACAATAGCAAGGGCGCTTCAGCTTAATGAAGATTTGACTGAGGCTGCTGCATTAGGTCACGACCTTGGCCACACTCCGTTCGGACATGCCGGTGAAAGAGCTTTGCAGGATATTTCCACAGTTGATTTTCACCACTATGAGCAGAGTATAAGAGTTGTTGAAAAAATCGAGAAAAACGGCAAAGGACTTAATCTTACGGCTGAAGTTAAAAATGGTATTCTGTGCCACACGAAAGGCGAAGAAGCTTTTACCCTTGAGGGTCAGATAATTCGCCTTGCAGACAGGATTGCTTATATAAACCACGATATTGACGACGCTATAACAGCGGGTATGCTTAAAGAAAATGACATTCCCAACAAAATACGGGAAGTGCTCGGAAAAAGAAAATCAGAGAGAATCAACAGCCTTGTTCTCAATGCGATAAATAACAGCGACAAAACAATCAGACTAAGCGATGATTATGAGACTGTTTTCGGTGAACTTTGCGATTTTATGTACAGTTGTGTTTATAACAGCGGTGAATGCAGGGCAGAAGATGAAAAGGCATATCATATAGTTGAAAAACTTTATAATTACTATATCAATAACATTGAACATATGCCGCAGACATTTATTTACATAGCGGAAAATGAGGGAAACGAACGAGCTGTTTGTGATTTTATCGCAGGAATGAGCGATGTTTATGCTCTGAGAAAATACAGCGAACTTTTTATGCCTAAGTTTATGCTTGAATGATTAACGGGAAAGGAGAGATTTTATGGCTATCAGTGATTCATTTTTACAAGAACTAAAATATAAAACAGATATTGAAGATATAATCTCTTCTTATGTTACACTCAAACGCCGCGGAAGTACTTTTGTAGGACTTTGTCCTTTCCATAATGAGAAAACACCGTCATTTACAGTATATCCCGATACGCAGTCATTTTATTGCTTTGGATGCGGAGTAGGCGGTGATGCCGTAACTTTTATAAAAAACATAGAAAATCTTGATTATATTGACGCACTTAAGTATCTAGCTGATAAGGCAGGTATTCAAATGCCTCAGGACGGATTTGATGACAGTCTTGCGAAGAAAAGACGAAGAATATATCAAGTGAACAGAGAAGCGGCGCAATATTTTTATTCTTATCTTTATAGTGACGAAGGTGCTGACGGACTTAATTATTACCATGCAAGAGGTTTGACCGACCACACCATTAGAAAATTCGGTTTAGGATACGCACCCAATAGCTGGAACAGTCTTATGAAACATCTTTCTGCCAAAGGCTTTTCCTATTCGGAAATGTACGAGGCAGGACTTGTCAGAAAAGGTGAAAAAGGTTATTACGATAATTTCAGAAACAGGGTAATGACGCCGATTATAGATGTCAGAGGAAATGTTATTGCATTCGGCGGACGAGTTCTTGATGACAGTAAACCCAAATATATCAACACGGGCGACACGCTTGTTTATAAAAAGACAAATGAGCTTTTTGCTCTTAATTTTGCAAAAGACTGTGCGTCTGAGAAAATAATACTCTGCGAGGGTTATATGGATGTAATATCCATGCACCAGGCTGGTTTCAAAAATGCAGTTGCAGGATGCGGTACTGCTCTCACACCCGAACAGGCGCATCTTATCAGCAGATATTCAAACGAGGTAATCCTCGCTTATGACGCAGATGAGGCAGGGCAGAAAGCTGTTAAAAAAGCTATCGAAATATTCAAAAATACGAATTTAAACATACTTATTCCTCATTTTGAATACGGAAAAGACCCTGATGAAATAATTAAAAATGTCGGAGTTGAAAAATTCAACGCAATGCTTGATAAATCACTCAATGTTACTGAATATAAAATTCTCAACGAGCGTGGCAAGTATAATCTATCCACAACTCAGGGTAAAATCAACTTTATGAATGAAGTAACTAAAATTCTTGCCGATGTTGAACCTGTTGAGAGAGATTTATATTTGACAAGAGTTTCTGAGGAAATAGGAGTTAATAAAACATCTGCCGCACAGCAGATGAAGAATTATATAGATAAACGGGATAGAGCCGTAAGAAAAAAACAGTATACAAGCGTTATTACAGATACTATTAGAAATAACAACCGAGAAAGTATGCAGACCGGCGCATCTTCAAAATATATAAAAGCAGTTGAAAGATTTTTATATCTGCTTATAAAATATCCCGATTGCGCAAAACTGCTCGGTGATTTCAGCAAAGATAACCTTATTTCAGGATTTTTTCAAAAAGTTTACGAAATTTGTCTTGAAAATATAGACAATGGGTTTGATAATGATCCTATGAATTTTTCTTCAAAGCTCAGCTCACAGGAGATTGCCCGCCTAACGGGTATAATAGCAAAAGGTGAAGCGAGCGAAAATCCTAAAGAGGAATTCAAGGATTGTATGAATACCATCGTAGATGAACATAATAAAAAGAACAAGAAATCAGCTGTCGATATGAGTGATGATGAATTCAGAAAATTATTTAAGAATACATAGTTTTAGAGGAGATTAATTATGGAAAACAAAGGAAACACAAACATGCAGAGCACGGACGATAAAAAAACTGCGGCTTTTAAAAAGCTTGTTGAAAAAGGAAAAGCAACAGGGCACCTTACTGCTCAGGAAATTGATAATCTTATTGTCGAACTCGATCTTGATGTTGATGAGCTTGAAAAACTCAATGATATGATTGACGCCGCTAATGTAAATATTATTGATGACTTTTCTGCAGAAGCACTTGACGGAATAACTCTTGAAGTTGACCTTCCGAAAGACACAGATGCGGCAGACACAGTTGCAACAAATGACAGCGCAGCAATGGACGATCCCGTAAAGGTTTATCTTAAAGAGATCGGCAGAGTTCCGCTTCTTTCGGCAGAGGAAGAAATCGAATACGCTATCAGAATTGCCGATGACGACCCCGTTGCTAAGAAAAGACTTGCTGAGGCAAACCTCAGACTTGTTGTAAGCATCGCTAAAAGATATGTAGGCAGGGGAATGCAGTTTCTTGATTTGATTCAAGAGGGAAATATGGGTCTTATCAAGGCTGTTGATAAGTTCGATTACACAAAGGGATTTAAGTTTTCAACTTATGCTACTTGGTGGATAAGACAGGCTATCACAAGAGCTATTGCTGACCAGGCAAGAACTATAAGAATTCCCGTTCATATGGTTGAAACAATCAATAAAGTAAAGAAAGCTAACAGCCAGCTTCTTCATCAAAACGGCAAAGAGCCTACACCTGAGGAAATTGCTGATTTTCTTGAAATGCCCGCTGAAAAGGTAAGAGAGATTCTCAGAGTTGCTCAGGAACCCGTTTCTCTTGAAACACCCATAGGCGAGGAAGAAGATTCTCATCTCGGCGATTTCATTCCTGATGATGACGCACTTGCACCCGCTGACGCCGCTTCAATGAGTCTTCTTAAAGAACAGCTTTCAGAGGTACTCAAAACTCTCACACCAAGAGAAGCAAAGGTTCTTTCACTTCGTTTCGGTCTTGAGGATGGCAATCCGAAAACTCTTGAAGAGGTTGGAAAAGAGTTTAATGTAACGAGAGAAAGAATTAGACAGATTGAGGCTAAAGCACTCAGAAAGCTTCGTCACCCCAGCAGAAGCAAAAAATTGAAGGACTTTTTAGACTAATGATTACACAGGAACAGATTAACAGAATAAACGAACTTGCCCGCAAAGCTAAAGACAGCGGACTTTCTGAAAGCGAAAAAGAAGAACAGGCAAAGCTTCGCGCATTGTATATTGAAAGCATTAAGCAAAGTTTGACTTCTCAGCTTGATAACACTTATATTGTGGACAAGAACGGAAATAAAAAGAAAGTACAAAGAAAAGACAAATGCAAAAACTGATAATTATCGAAGGGCTTGACGGCAGCGGAAAATCAACTCAAACGCAGCTGCTTGAAGACGCTCTTAAAAAAGACAATATTGAATACCGTAAAATTAAACTGCCCGATTATGACAGCCCCTCGAGTACGCTTGTAAAAATGTATCTTGGTGGTGAGTTCGGAAAGTCTGCGGATAGCGTCAATGCCTATGCTGCTTCAGCTTTTTATGCCACGGACAGATATTCGTCCTATATGCTTGACTGGAAAAAAGATTATCTTTCAGGTAAGGTTATTATTGCTGACAGATATGCCACTTCAAACTCCATATATCAAATGGAGAAGTTGCCTTTAGAGCAATGGGACTCATATCTTGAGTGGAGCGCAGATTTTGAGTATGAAAAACTCGGCATTCCCAAACCTGATTTGGTTATTTTTCTTGATATGCCGATTGAGGTTTCGCAAAAGCTTATGACTAGCCGTTACGGCGGTGATGAAAACAAAAAGGATGTTCACGAGGCTAATGTTGAATTTCTTAAAAAATGCAGAAAAGCGGCTCTTTACACGGCAGAAAAACAGGGCTGGACAGTTATTCAATGTTCAGACGGCGAAAAACCGTATTCAATAGAAGAAATCCACGAACAGATAATTAATAAAGTAAAAGAGGAATTATGCTGAATTTTAAAACACCCGAAATTGAGGATAGAGAATGGGTATCAGAATGTTTTTCCCACGCCCACAGTATGAACTGCGAATACACTTTCGGAAATATTTATATCTGGCGCGCTGCTTATAAAACTTTTATTGCCCGCTATGACGATTTTGTTATTTGCAGATGGGGAACAAATAATAATATTTCTTATTCTCTTCCGATAGGTGAGGGTAATTTCAAAAAAGCTGTCGAAGAAATCATAGAAGATGCAAAGTCTCTCGGAATTACGCCAAGAATTTACGGTGTGACAGAAAGCTACAAAGCAGTTCTTGATTCAGACTTTGCGAATGCTTTTTCTTATGAATACGACGACGGCAATAACGACTATATATATAATACTGCCGACCTTGCCTCTCTTTCGGGCAAGAAATATCACTCAAAAAGAAACCATATAACTAATTTTAAAAAGAATAACCCAGACTGGTCTTATGAGGAGCTTTCAGATAAAAACATTTCTGAATGTATAAGTCTTCATTCAAACTGGATTGAGCAGAAAGATGACAACGATTCTGATTATTCTTTTGAATTTGAAGCGGTATTAAACGGCTTTGAAAATTACGATAAACTTGGCTTTAAAGGCGGATTAATTAGAATAAATTCACAGCCCGTAGCTTATACCTATGGCGAAAAGCTAAGTGACCACTGCTTTGTAACTCATTTTGAAAAAGCGCCTGCGGATATACAGGGGGCTTATGCAATTATTAATCAGGAGTTTGCAAAATCTTTACTTGCTGACGGTTATGAATTTGTAAATCGTGAGGAAGACCTCGGAATAGAGGGACTTCGAAAAGCAAAACAGTCTTATAAGCCGTCAGTTTGGCTTAAAAAAGAGGTGGCAGTATATAATGGCTGAGAAAATCAGATTTACAACTGATAATAAAGCGATTATATCCTTGTGGCAGGAAGTTTTTGGCGATACTGAAGAAGATATTTTGTTTTTTCTCAATAATTGCAGAAATTATAGGTGCCTTGGATACTTTGCCGATAACAAGCTTGTGTCTATGATTATTCTTGTTGACTGTAATTACTGTGGTAAAAACGGCAAATATGTATATGCTGTAAGCACTTATGAAGAATACAGAAAAAGAGGATACAGTTCAGCGCTTATAGAGTATGCAAAGGGGCTTTCAGATTTTCTGTGGCTTATTCCTGCCGATGATAAACTTTTCAGTTTTTATTCAAAACTCGGATTAAAAACAAAATTATATTCAGACAAAGAATATAATGATAAAATACTTTTTGATGAGACTGAAGAAATTACCGCTTTTCTTTATGAGGGAAGCGAGTTTGAATATCCCAAAGGTATGATTTATTCGGATTATGAATTTCCGTTTGGCAACACGGGATATAAAAAGCGAGGTATGACTATGGTTTATGTTTTTTTAGCAGACGGATTTGAAATCACAGAGGCAATGGCGCCTGTTGATATGATGAGAAGAGCAGGTATTGATGTTAAAACAGTTGGCGTTTACTCAGATACTGTTGAAGCTTCCTGCGGAGTAAAAGTTATGGCTGATATCTCAAAAGATGATTTTGATTTGTCTAATGCCGCTGCATTGGTTATCCCCGGCGGTATGCCCGGTGTTACAAATCTTTGCGACTCAGAATTTGTTGTTTCAGCAGTTAATGAAGCCGCAAAAAAAGATATTTTACTATGCGCTATTTGTGCAGGTCCGTCTCTTCTTGGTAAACAAGGACTTTTAAAGGGAAAAAAAGCTATCTGTTATCCGGGCTTTGAACAATTTCTTGATGGTGCAGAAGTTATGACTGACAGCTATGTTGTAACTGACGGCAAATTTATAACTGCAAGAGGTGCTGGTGTTTCAGTTGATTTCGGTCTTGAAATAGTAAAATGCCTTGCAAATGAAGAAACTTCTGAAAAAATAAGGAAACAGATTCAGTGCAGATAAAAAACGAATTAAGACAAAAATATAAATCTCTGCGAAGAAATATTGAAAATAAAGAAGATAAAGGTAAATCAATCTGCGAAAAATTTATTTCTTCCGAATTATTTAAAAATGCACAGGAAATTTTGTGTTATTATCCACTTGGAGATGAAATAAATACAGTTGAAATCATTGAAACTGCACTTTCATCAAGCAAAAAAGTTGCTCTTCCTCTGTGCATTGATAAAAACGGAAAAATGGATTTTTACTATATAAACAGTATTGCAGATTTGAAAAAAGGCTCTTTTTCAATAATGGAGCCTGATACTGAAAAATGCGTAAAATGCACGGAATTTTCCAATGCAGTTTGCCTTGTTCCTGCGCTGTCTTTTGATTTAAAAGGGTACAGACTCGGTTACGGGAAAGGCTATTACGACAGATTTTTAGAAAAATTTACATATATTTCGGCAGGATTGTGTTATAATGAATTGATTGCGGAAGAGTTACCGCATGATTCTTATGATAAAAAGGTTGATTATATCTTCACAGATAATCAAATTTTTAAGCTGTAAAGGAGGATAAATATGCCCGACAGTTTTAAACTTGATGAAAACGGTATCAATCCCGTGGATTCTGATTCACAGAAAAAAGATGTATATTTTACAAACCAGGATTTCTCAGGGTTAAAGGCGGATAAGCCTAAGAAAACCTTAAGCAAAAAAAAGACCGCTGCTAAAGCGAAAAAGGGCGGAGTTGCTTCTACTTATATATTTTTCATTGTAGTTATCGCTGTGTCAATGCTGCTATCGGTTTATGCCGTTTTCTGCCTTAACGATGTTTTCGGAATGATGAAAAATAAGTCTTCTGTAACTGTTAGTTATTCAGAACAGATTGATTCAACTTCAGACGCTATCGACTTGCTTGCGGAATATGACCTTGTTGACTGCAAGAATTTCTGCAAATTTTATATAAAACTTGCTAATTTAGTTGTAGGCGATTACGATGTAACAGGTCCGTTTGAGGCTGGTGTATATTACTTAAACGGAAAGATGGGACTTGAGGGTATGCTTATCAACATGATGGGCGAGCCTGATACAACTGAGACAGTCAGAATTACTATTCCGGAGGGTTATACAGTTGCTGAAATCATAGACCGTCTTGCTGAAAACGATGTTTGTGACAAGGCATCCCTGCTTTCAGTTATTGAATCAACCCAGTTTTCACAATCACTTGTATCAGATTTGAAATCTGATGAAAATATTCCTTACAGGCTTGAAGGCTATCTTTTCCCCGACACTTATGACTTTTATGTAGGACAAAGCGCATCGGGTGTTATCGAAACATTCCTTGATAACCTTGAAAAGAAAATCACGAAAGAGGATAGGGACAGAGCGGCTGAACTTGGCTATTCAATAAACGAAGTACTAACAATTGCTTCTATTGTTCAGGCTGAGGCGGGATCTACAGATCAAATGAAAACAATATCAGCAATCATTCAAAATCGTCTTAAAGATCCAGTAAACAACCCCTCACTCGGCTGTCAGTCTACAAGCGACTATATAAATAATAAAGTTGCCCCGTCGCTGTCATCAACCTCAGCACATACTGCCGATTATTATCTTCAGTACTATAGTACCGCTTCATCTTCTGAGGTTATCGGTTTACCTGCCGGTCCTATTTGTAACCCTGGTAAAGATGCTATTGAAGCTGTACTTTATCCTGAAGATACTGATGATTTATATTTCTTCCATGATAACAATGGAAAACTTTACACGGCGAAAAATTATCCTGAATTCAAAAAACTTATTCAAACTTACGCACCATATCTTGATTATTAATAAATTATGAGAAATATTGAATTACTGTCTCCTGCTGGAGATATGCAAAGGCTGAAGCTCGCGCTTGAGTTCGGAGCTGACGCTGTATATGTCGGCGGAACTATGTTTGGCATGAGAACTAATCCGTCTAATTTTAACGATGAAGAGTTGCAAAAAGCTGTTGAGTTAGCCCACTCTAAGAGTAAGAAACTTTATTTGACTTGTAATACTCTTCCAAGAAACAATGAAATAGAAATGCTTCCTCAATTCCTTAAGGATGCTCAGAGTGCCGGGGTAGACGCTTTTATAATCGCCGATCTCGGAGTGCTCAGTCTTGCAAAAAAATACGCCCCCGATGTAGATATTCATATTTCTACTCAGGCAGGTGTTGTTAACTATCAGACAGCTAATATGCTCTATGAAATGGGCGCCTCAAGGATAGTAACAGCAAGAGAACTTTCTCTTAATGAAATTAAGGAAATACGAGAAAAAACGAACCCTGCACTTGAAATTGAAGTGTTTGTTCACGGTGCAATGTGTATGAGCTTCAGCGGAAGATGTATCCTTTCAGATTATCTGACAGGAAGAGACGCTAACAGGGGAGACTGCGCGCAGCCTTGCAGATGGAAATATCATGTCGTTGAGGAAAAAAGACCCGGCGAGTATTTCCCTGTTAATGAAGAAAAAGACGGCACTTATATTTTTAACTCGAGAGATTTGTGTATGATAGAGCATATTCCTGAGTTAGTTGACGCGGGTGTAGACTCTTTCAAAATTGAAGGAAGAGCAAAGAGCGAATACTATACAGCTATTGTGACATATGCTTACAGAGCGGCTATTGATGAATACCTTAAAAATCCAAGTTCAGATTTTAAGGTGCCTGATTGGATTCTTCAGGAAATGGATAAAATGAGCCACAGGGAATACACAACAGGCTTCAATTTTGGTCCTATAAAAAAAGGCCAGACAACTGAAAACGGCGGTTACATAAGAAATTGGGATGTGTGCGCTGTTTATATGGAATGTGAAAACGGCAGACTGACAGTCGGTCAGCGAAACAGATTTTTCGAGGGAGACGAACTTGAAGTTGTTGAGCCGTTCAAAAAACCGTATAAAATTAAAGTTGAGGACCTTTATAATGAGAATGATAAAGAAAAGGTAAGCGTAGCGAATAAAGCCACGGATGTATATTCTTTTAAAGTTTCTCAGCCTATTTCTCCCAATGCATTGTTCAGAAGAAAAAGAGATTAAATCAAACACCTCGGTGAATAATATCACTGAGGTGTTTTTGTGTACAGGAGAATTATTTCCATAATAAGCGCTGTTATTTTTTTGTTTGTATGCGCTGTTGGAAGAATAGGTTATATAATTTTCAGCGGAAATTATACAGTTTCTTCAGGTTATAACAGTTATACGCTTGATTTTGATATTGTAAGACAAACTATCTATGACAGAAATTTGAGCAAAATAACGAACGGAAAAAAAATGCTTTGTGCTCTCATAAGACCGAATGAAAAGTGTTTGTCAGAGCTTCATCTGCTTTTTAACCAAGAGGAATGTAACGAAATAAGAGAAGAGCTTTCAAAAGGTTACCCGGTAATAAGAGAAACAGAAAATTATGCTGATTGTGAATATATACAGCTTTTCGAAACAGTCAAAAACAAAACAAGTCCTCTGATAAAATATATTCAAAAAGAATACGGAGACATAATATCTGAAAAAAAGATTAATTTCGGAACGGATGCAAAAGGCAGACTATTAGATGCTGATATGGGCACCGTAAGCGAATACGAATATGAAACCGAAATAAGCGGAGTTAAACTTACAATAGATGATGATATTCAGAAAACTGTGGAAGAAGCAACAAAAAAACTTAAAAAAGGAGCAGTTGTGGTGATGGATGTAAATACATCGGAAATTCTAGCCATTCATTCAACTCCTGATGATAATATGTATAGAGCAGTTTTGCCGTATACTGTCGGTTCTGTTTTTAAACTCATTGTTTCCTCCTGTGCGCTTGAAAACGGCATTAATCCGCAGTACGAATGCACAGGTAGTATCACTGTAGGCGATACAGAGTTTTCATGCCAGAACGATAAAGTGCACGGCAAGGAAACTATAAAAGAGGCGCTTGCCAATTCCTGCAACTGCTATTTTGTTAATCTTGCGCTGAATATAGGTTCTGAAAAATTACTCAAAACAGCACAGCAATTCGGTTTCGGGTCATCATTTTCTCTTATGGAAAATACGCCTGTTGACACCGGTAATTTGCCTACTACCGAAGAATTGCAGTCAAAAGGACAGTTATCTCTTCTCGGGTTCGGGCAGGGAAAACTCACAGCGTCTCCACTCGCTTTTTGCACGGCACTTTGCACCATAGCTAACGGAGGGTTTTACACTGAGCCAACATTAATTTCAGGTTTGCTCGATGATGACTACAATCTTGATGAATTTGATAAAAAGGAATCTAAAAAAATAATTACAGCAGAAACCTCGAAAACTTTATGTGAATATATGCGTTATGTTGTTACAAACGGCACGGCGGCTTCTGCGGAATATAAAGGAAAGTCAGCAGGAAAAACATCAACCGCTCAAAGCGGGCAGTATGACGGTGAAAGAGAAATTTTGAACACTTGGTTTGCAGGAGTGTATCCTTATGATAATCCTAAGTACGCAATCGTAGTTATGGCAGAAGATGGCATAAGCGGTTCTTCTGACTGCTGTCCTATTTTCAGGACTATTGTTGAAAATATTACCTGAATATGCTAAAATTATTTTGGTGATAATATGCAGACTTCTAAAATAAAAACATTGCTTATATTAAAATATCTAAAAAAATATTCAGATGAGGATAACCCTCTTTCTACTACAAGCCTTATTGAACTTTTAAATAATGACGGCGTATCATGCGAGAGAAAAAGCATATACGCCGACATTAAGGCGCTTAATGAAATCGGCTGTAATGTAATTTCAGTTACTTCTCCAAAGAGAGGCTTTTATCTTGCTTCAAGAGATTTTGAAGAAGCTGAAATAAGGTTGTTGATAGATGCCGTTAATTCTGCAGGCTTTATAACTCCTGGTAAGAGCGAATCGCTTATAAATAAACTCAAATCGCAGCTTTCCGATAATCAGGCAGGCAAAATTACCTCACAGGTATTTTGTGAAAGCGTTAATAAATGCGACAATGAAGATATATATGTGATTATTGATAAGCTTGATGAAGCGATACATAAAAAAGAAAAAGTAAAATTTCAGTACAAGACAAGAAATATTGACAAGCAGAATAAAAAATCATATACAACAAAAACTTTCGTTGTTTCACCTTATGCGCTTATATGGAAAAATGACAGATACTATCTTGTGTGCAACAAAGAATCGCACGATAATCTGATGAATCTGAGAATTGACAGAATAAGGAAAATAGAAATTTTGAAATGTCCCTCACGCAAAGTATCTGAGTGCAGTGAATACAATGATGTTTTTGATGTAGCTGATTATTCTTCAAAAATGTTTAATATGTTCAGCGGTGCGGTAGATAATGTAAAGCTTGTGTGCGAGCTTGATTTAAGAGAGGCAATTCTTGACCGATTCGGTGCAAAAATAGCTTTAAATGCGGTTGACATTAACCATTTTGAAACAGAGGTAAGCGCTGCGGTCAGTGACGGATTTGTTTCTTGGCTTATGCAGTTTGGAGACAGAATAAAAGTTGTTTCTCCTGATTACCTTGTAAAAGCAGTTGAAGATAAAGCTAAAGCAATTTTTTCTGTTTACCAACAATAAAGTCTAATTGTAAATAATATTTTAATATTGTTAATTATTTGTTAACAAACCATTGACCTAAAACATTAGCATATATATAATATTTAGAAAAAGGCGCTTAGTGCGCCTTATTTGATTGTGGAGATAATTTATATGATTAAATCAATGACAGGTTTCGGAAGAGCCATGGCAGAAAAAGACGGATATGTCATTTCTGTTGAATTAAAATCCGTAAACCACAGATATTTTGAATTTAACTGCAGATTACCAAGGCAATATGGCTTTGCCGAGGAAAAACTAAAATCCTATGTAAATTCAAAGGTATCCAGAGGAAAGGTAGATTGTTTTCTCGGTATAGAAGCTCTTGACACGGATAACGCAGATGTAGTTGTAAATCATACTCTTGCATCTGCTTATATTAAAGCTATGAACGAGCTTGCTCAGGAGTATTCACTTAAGAACGATATTTCGTCAGTATCCATATCCCGTTTTCCTGATGTATTCGTTTTGAAAAAGGCAGACGAGGACGAAGAAAAACTTTGGGGCTACATTAAAGAAGTAGCTGACGAGGCTATTGAAAAATTCGTTGCAATGAGAGAAACCGAAGGCGAGCAGATGAAAAAAGATGTGCTTTCAAGAGCTGATTACATACTCGATTGTGTGTCTTTCATTGAAAGCAGATCTCCTCAGACCGTAAAAGAATATAATGATAAACTTATCGCCAGAGTTCACGAGCTTATAGGTGATGCTTCTCTTGATGAGAACAGAATAATTCAGGAAGTTGCAATATACGCTGATAAGGTTGCGGTAGCTGAAGAAACAGTAAGACTTCGTTCACATATTTCTCAGCTTAAAGAATTTCTTGAAAGCTCTGAGCCTATCGGCAGAAAAATGGATTTTCTTGTTCAGGAAATCAACAGGGAAACAAACACTATCGGCTCAAAGGCTTGCGATGTAGAGATTGCAAGAAAAGTTGTTGATATTAAAGCTGAGGTTGAAAAAATACGCGAGCAGATTCAGAATATTGAGTAATACGGAGTTTAAGTATGAATTTAATCAATATCGGATTCGGAAATCTTGTTAACGCAGACCGTATTATTTCAATAGTCAGCCCCGAATCAGCGCCTGTAAAAAGAATAGTGCAGGTTGCTAAAAACAACGGCTCGCTTATTGATGCAACACAAGGCAGAAAAACGATGAGCGTTATTATAACAGATTCCGACAATGTTATTTTATCTTATCTTGACTTAAAGCAGATTGCTTTAAAATTCGGCGCAAAGGCAGATGTTCAATGAAGAAAAAAGGTATGATTGTTATTCTTTCCGCCCCAAGCGGTTGCGGTAAAGATACGGTTTTCAGAGAAATATCAAAAACACGAAGCGATGTTTGCGAATCAATTTCGGCAACTACACGTGCGCCGAGAGCGGGTGAAATCGACGGAGTAAATTATTTCTTTAAAACCAAAGAAGAATTTGAAAAAATGATTGAAGAAGACAGCTTCCTTGAATACGCATCATATAATGACTGCTATTACGGAACGCCTGCCGGTCCTGCACTTGCGGCTGTTAATAAAGGAAAAATATGTTTTCTTATAATCGAAAGAAAAGGCGCACAGAAGATAATGAAAAATTATCCCGACGCTGTGTCTATATTTCTCATGCCGCCTGATATGGAAACACTTGAATACAGACTTAAAAAGAGAAATACTGAAAGTGAGGCTGCAATAAAAATGCGCCTTAAAATCGCTGAAAAAGAAATCGAGTATGCACCAAAATTCACCTATGTAGTCGTGAATAATGAACTTGAAACAGCGGTAAAAGAAATTAATGAAATATTGAATTCAGAACTTGAAAAAAGAAACAAGTAATTAACACATAGAAGTAAGGAGATATTATTATGTTTAACCCAGATTTAAAGAAAATGCTTAAAAACTGCAACAGCAGATACAGCCTTGTAGTAGGCGTAGCAAAAAGAGCAAGAGAAATTAGAGATGAAGCTGTTAAAAATGAAGTTCTTCTTGACGAAAAGAGTGTTTCAACAGCAATTAATGAAATTTATGATGGTAAATATATTGTTGAAGAACCCAACGAAATCAAAGCCAAAAAATAATGAATAGGCTTATAGCGACCGTTGCCGTTGAAAATACTTTTTTCAGCGGCGCTTCAGATTATGACTACTATATTCCTGACAATCTTAAAGACGATATAACACTCGGTTCGCTTGTTCGTGTACCTTTCGGCAGGGGAAATGTCATAAGAAAAGGTATTGTTGTTTCAATTTACAGCGCAATGAATTCCGAATTAAAGGAAATTATCGGCGTTGATAAAAAACAACAGCCGCTGTCAAAAGAAATGGTTGAGCTTTCATTATGGATGAAAGAGCGCTATTTCTGTACTACTTATGATTGCCTTAAACAGATGCTGCCAAGGGGTCTTGGCAAAATAGGCGATAAAAACACTAAAATGGTTCGCCTTCGTGAGAACGAGGCATCTGTAAAAAAACTCACCCCAAAGCAGCAAACTGTTTTAAATCTTCTTTACGATGTCGGCGCAGCTCAGCTAAATGAAATTTGCGAGTTTTGCTCAGTCGGAAAATCTGTAGTTGATAATCTTGTTAAGTACGGTGTTTGCGAATACTATGAAAAAGAGATTTACAGAAATCCTTATTCAAATATAACTTCCAATTGTAAAAAGGAAGAAATCATATTATCAAATGCTCAGCAAAAAGCTTTTGATACTTATAATGCAATGCTCCATTCAAAGGGCGGAACAGGATTGCTTTTCGGCGTTACAGGTTCAGGTAAAACGCAAGTCTATCTTCGCCTTATTGATGAAGCTGTGGCAATGGATAGAGATGTAATCGTACTTGTTCCGGAAATCTCGCTCACTCCTCAAATGCTTTCTATCTTTCATAAAAGATACGGAAAGCAAGTTGCCGTTTTTCACAGCGGTCTTTCTCTCGGAGAAAGAAACGATGAATATAAAAGAGCATTGAGGGGAGACGCCAAAATAGTAATCGGCACAAGAAGCGCTGTATTTGCTCCTCTTCAAAATATCGGTCTTATAATTATGGACGAGGAACAGGAGCATACTTATAAAAGCGAACGCACCCCGAGATACCAGACAAGGGAAATTGCAAAATTCAGAAGTAAATACAACAAGGCTCTGTTTCTTATGACTTCGGCAACTCCGAGTGTGGAGAGTTATTCTGCCGCATTGAGCGGTAAGTACACGCTTTGTGAAATGACGGAAAGATACGGTGATTCAAAGCTTCCAAAAGTGATTACTGTTGATATGAAACAGGAAATCAAAAATGGCAATAAGTCGCCAATATCAGAGACTTTGCGTGAAATGATAAAAGAGAACCTTGAGCGTAAAAAGCAGACAATACTTCTTATAAACAGAAGGGGATATAATACTTTTATAGCCTGCAACAGCTGCGGCCATGTTATAACCTGCCCAAATTGCAGTATAAGTTTGACATATCACAGCTATAACAATCTGCTTATGTGCCATTACTGTGGATTTGCAAAACCGCTTGATAATATTTGCCCTGAATGCGGTCAAAACAGTATTAGATACAGCGGATACGGCACACAGAGAATTGAGGACGAGCTTTCAAGACTTTTCCCTGAAGCAAGAGTTCTTCGTATGGACGCTGATACCACTTCAAAAAAATTCAGTCATCAAAAACTTTTCGACTCATTTTCAAACGGTGAGTATGATATTCTTATAGGTACACAAATGGTTGCAAAAGGTCTTGATTTTCCTAATGTTACCTTAGTTGGAGTTGTAAACGCAGATAATTCTCTTTATGATGAAAATTATACGGCGCAGGAAAAATCTTTTGACCTTATAACTCAGGTTGTAGGACGAAGCGGCAGACGTAACGAAAACGGCTTTGCGGTTATTCAAACTATCAATCCGTATAATGAAGTTATAAAATATGCTTCAAAGCAGGATTACCACTCATTTTATGAAAATGAAATCGCTCTGAGAAAGGTGCTGACTTATCCGCCTTTTTGCGATATTTATTCTGTTTCATTTATTTCGGAAGATGAGAATAATGCGGCATTATGCGCTAAAGCCTTTTTCGAGTTTCTTGTAAAGCTTAATAAAGAAGAATATTCCTCGGAAAAGATAATAGTACTCGGTCCGAGCGCTGCAAAAATCAGCAAATTGAATAATGAGTACAGATACAGACTTGCAGTAAAATGCAAAAATTCAAAAATTGTTCGCAAAATGTTAAATGACATATTAAATAGATTGTCTAAGATAAAAGAATACAGTGGAGTTTCTGTCTCTGTTGACCTCAACCCCACCGAATTAAATTAGGAGAATATAAATGGCTTTAAGAAATATAGTTAAAGTAGGGGATCCCGTTTTAAACAAAACAAGCAGAAAAGTAGAGAAATTTGATGAAAAACTTTCCTGCCTTATAGACGATATGCTCGAAACTATGTATGACGCTAACGGCGCAGGCCTTGCCGCAGTTCAAGTCGGAATACTTAAAAGAGTTGTCGTTATAGATGTTGGTGAAGGCCCGATAGAGCTTGTAAACCCTGAAATCACTCTTATGGAGGGTGAACAGAGAGAGACTGAAGGATGTCTTTCACTTCCCGGAAAATGGGGAGTAACTATCAGACCTAAAAAAGTTCAGGTTAAAGCACAGGACAGAAACGGCAAATGGCAGGTATTTACGGGCGAAGATTTAAAAGCCAGAGCTTTCTGCCATGAAATAGACCATCTTGACGGAATATTATTCACTTCTCATTTAGCTGACGGCAAATTGGAGGAACAATGAAAATAGTTTTTATGGGAACGCCTGATTTTGCCGTTCCCTCACTTAAAAAACTTGTTGAAAATAAATATGAAATCGCCGCTGTTTTTACTCAGCCTGACAAAAAAGTAGGCAGAAAACAGGTTTTAACGCCGCCTGAAGTGAAAAAGACAGCATTGGAATATGATATACCTGTTTATCAGCCGCAAACTCTTAAAAGTGGCGAAGCTGAAGAAATCATCAAAGGTATTAATCCCGATATTATTATTGTTATCGCTTACGGAAAGATTCTTCCAAAGCAGATATTGAATATACCAAAATACGGATGTATAAATGTTCACGCATCACTTTTGCCAAAATACCGCGGCGCCGCTCCGATTCAGTGGGCTGTGCTCAACGGTGATAAAAAAACAGGCGTTTGCATTATGCAGATGGATGAAGGACTTGATACAGGCGATGTTTTGAATACCGTTGAAACAGAAATAGGTATAAATGAAACCTCAGCAGAGTTGTTTGACAGACTTTCAGAAATCGGCGCTTCAGCTTTGATTGACACTTTAAAAGATATTGAAAGCGGTAATATTACGCCGATTAAGCAGACGGGTGACTCCTGTTACGCTTCAATGATTGATAAATCTATGTCTGAAATTGACTGGAATAAAGACGCTTTTGAAATTCACAATAAAATAAGAGGACTTCAAACATGGCCGTGCGCCCAGACTAAAATCAATGGCAAAGAAGTTAAAATTCATAAGTCTGTTTTGACTGATATAGTATCTGAATTAAAGGCAGGAAGTGTATATCAGGCAGACAAAAAACTGCTAGTTGTATGCGGTGACGGAAAATGTATTGAAATTCTTGAAATTCAGCCAAGCGGCAAAAAGAAAATGGATATAAAATCTTTTCTCGCAGGTAACAAATTGGAGAAAGGCTCTTTAGTAGGTGTTTGATATGTGGGATATGTATGTTTATTATTTAACCGGATTTATTATGGTACCGGTAATAGTATTTGCATTTATCTGTCAGCTTAAAGTTAATTCAAACTACAAGAAATTCAGTAAAATTGCCAATTCAAGAGGTATGACAGGCGCCGATGCGGCTTACAACCTTTTAAGAATAAACGGTATAACTGATGTTAAAATAAGAAAAATTCAGGGTAATTTAACAGACCACTACAATCCTCAAACAAAAGAAATATGCCTGTCAGAGGGTGTATTCGGCTCAAGAAGTATTGCGGCTGTCGGAATTGCCTGCCACGAGGCGGGACACGCCTGCCAGCACGCAGTGGGATATTTTCCTCTTAAAATAAGAAACGCTGTTATTCCCGCAACTAAATTCGGCTCAACACTCGGAATCCCGCTTGCTTTATTCGGAATAATCTTTAATTTTGAGCCTCTCATTTATGTAGGTATAATATTATATTCAATAGTTGCTCTTTTCCAGCTTATCACTCTTCCCGTTGAGTTTAACGCATCTAAAAGAGCGCTTCAAACAATTTCCGCAAACGGCTTTCTTGTAGGTGAAGAGTACAACGGGGCAAAAAAAGTTTTGACCGCCGCAGCACTTACTTATGTTGCCGCACTTGCTTCGTCCCTTGCAACTCTTCTGCGTTTGCTGATTGTAGCTAGACGAAATGACTGATTCAAGGCAAACGGCGTTTGAAGTACTGTACAAAATATTTTACGACAAAGCTTATTCAAACATTGCCCTCGATTCTGCACTTAGCAAAATTGACAATTCAAAGGCTTTTGTTTCAAGGCTTGTTTACGGAGTTGTTGAAAGAAAATTAACTCTTGATTATTTAATTTCACAGCACTGCAATAAACCCAAGCCAAAACTCCTTACAATTTTGAGAATGGGAGTATATCAGCTTTATTTTATGGACAGTGTGCCTTCATCCGCCGCTATAAACGAAAGCGTAAAGCTTGCTAAAAACAACGGGATGCAGTTTTACAGTTCAATGGTTAATGCCGTATTGCACAAAATTGATAACAACAGAATTGATTTTGACAGTTTGGACGATTTGAGTCTTAAATATTCCATTCCTCAAAACCTTATAAGAATGTGGCAAAAGGCATATGGTAATGAGCGAACAGAGACATTTTTGCCAGCTTTTAACGAACCTGCGCCGATTTTTATTGTTCCAAACTCAGCACTTATAGATATTGATTCTCTTTCAGTTGCTCTAACAAAAGAGAATATATGCTTTGAAAGAGACGGCGACCTTTTAAAAATTAAATCCTCAGGCGATATCACCGCTACAAATGCGTTTAAATGCGGTTTGTTTTACATTCAGGATAAATCCTGCTATGAAGCTGTAAAAGCGCTTGGAATAAAAAAGGGGGAGTCTGTAATTGATGTGTGCGCCGCTCCCGGCGGAAAATCGTTTACAGCCGCTCAGTTCACAGGCAAAAATGGCAAAATATTGTCCTGCGATATATATGAGCAAAGAGTGGGATTAATCAAAAATTCCGCAAACAGGCTCGACCTAAATAATATACATACACTTGTTAATAACGCTGCTGAATATAATAGTAACATTGAGAAAGCAGATAAAATAATCTGTGATGTACCGTGCAGCGGATTCGGAATTATAAGAAGAAAGCCCGAAATAAGATATAAGGAGCTTGACACGGTAAAAGAACTTCCCGATATTCAATACAGCATTTTGAAAACTTCGTCTGAATATCTGAATAAAGGCGGAAGAATACTTTATTCAACCTGCACGCTCAATAAGCGTGAAAATGAGAAGGTTGTTGAAAAATTTATAAATGAAAATTCTGATTTCCGAATAGTTGAAAGTAGAACAATATTCCCTGAAATCTCAGGGGGAGATGGCTTTTTCTACTCGGTAATTGAAAGGAATTAAATGAAAACCGATATTAAATCACTTACATATCCTGAACTTGTAAATGAAACACAGAAATTAGGTCTAAAACCGTTTAGAGCTAAACAGATATATTCATGGCTTCATAAATTCGGCGCAGTTTCTTTTGATGAAATGAGTAACATTTCAAAAGATTTAAGAAACACGCTTGATGATAATTATTTCATTCCATCGTGTGAAATTGAAAATAAGTATGTTTCAAAGATTGATGATACAGTAAAATACCTTTTCAGGCTTTATGACGGCGAATACATAGAATCGGTTATAATGAAATATAAGTATGGCTACACAATTTGTGTTTCAAGCCAGGTAGGATGCAAGATGGGATGCAAGTTTTGTGCGTCAACACTTGCAGGATTTAAAAGAAATCTTTCTGCATCTGAAATTGAAGGGCAGCTTCACGCTGCTCAAAAAGATCTTGGAATAAGAATTTCTAACATTGTATTAATGGGAATCGGCGAGCCGCTTGATAATTATGACAATGTTATAAAATTCTTAAGAAATGTCAATGATGAAAACGGACTAAATATTTCAATGCGAAATATTACGCTTTCTACCTGCGGAATTGTACCCAATATCTATAAATTGATGGAAGAAGACCTGCAAATAACGCTTACAATTTCGCTTCACGCTCCTAATGATGAAATAAGAAGCAGAACTATGCCTATTAACGACAAATGGAATATTGATGAAGTACTAAAAGCCTGCAAAGATTATGCAAATAAAACAAACAGGCGAGTATCCTTTGAATACACTTTGATTAAAGATGTAAATGATACGGAAGAATGTGCGCTTGAGCTTTCCAGAAGATTAAACGGAATGCTCTGCCATGTCAATCTTATCCCCGTCAACAATGTTGAAGAGAGAAAAAACATCAGAAGCACTGATGATTCAATAAATAAATTTATGCATTTATTGAAAAAAAACGGTATAAATGCTACAATAAGGCGTACGCTGGGTAGCGATATAAACGCTTCCTGCGGTCAGCTTAGACGAAAAAAGATTGGAGTGAATTAATTGAAGATTGTTGCCAAAACAGACAAAGGCAAGGTTAGAGCATCTAATCAGGACGCATATGCAGTCGGAGAATTTCCCGATGAAGTTGCATGGGCAGTAGTATGTGACGGAATGGGCGGCGCTGCAGGCGGTAACATTGCATCTGCTCTTGCCGTAAAAGTAATTAGCGACAAAATTAACGCCTCTTACAGAGAGAAAATGTCACCGTCTTCAATTAAAAATATGCTTGATTCAGCGCTGATTGCCGCAAACCTCGAAGTTTACGACATGGCGGACACCAAGCCCGAATTAAGAGGAATGGGAACAACAGTAGTTTGTGCTGTTGTTAAGAATTCCTGCGCCTATATTGCTCATGCGGGCGACAGCAGAGCATATATATTTAATAAAGACAATCTTTCACAGGTTACAACTGACCACAGTTTTGTTCAAGACCTTGTTAATAAGGGTAAGATAACCGCAGAAGAGGCCCAGAATCATCCTAATAAAAATCTTATCACCCGTGCCATCGGTGTAGACAAATCAATTGAGATTGATTTTGATGAAGTCGAAATGGCTGATGATGATGTGCTTATTATATGTACTGACGGACTTTCAAACTATGTGTCAGATATGGAAATGATAAACGAGGTAAGCGACGGAAGATATTATGCTTTCGCGGACAGGCTTGTAAAAAAAGCAAACAACAACGGCGGCGGCGACAATATAACAGTTGTTGCAATCGCAAAATAATATATTCGCCTGAAAGGCTGTGTGTTTTTTATGGAAAATTATGTTGGAAAAAGACTTGACGGACGATATGAAGTTCAAGAGATAATCGGCGTTGGCGGTATGTCCGTTGTTTACAAGGCTTATGATAATGTTGATGACAGAATAGTGGCCGTAAAAATACTTAAAGACGAATTTTCTAACGACGCTGATTTTGTAAGACGCTTTAAGAATGAGTCTAAAGCTATCGCCGTTCTTTCTCACCCAAATATTGTTAAGGTTTATGATGTTAGTTTCGGCGAGAAAATTCAGTATATCGTTATGGAATATGTTGACGGCATAACTCTTAAAGAATATATTCAAAAACAGCATATCATAACTTGGAACGACGCCGTATTTTTCACTACTCAGATTCTTCGTGCACTTCAGCACGCCCATGATAAAGGTATAGTTCACAGAGATATCAAACCTCAGAATATTATTTTGCTTCAGACAGGCAATATAAAAGTTACAGATTTCGGAATTGCCCGTTTTTCAAGAACAGAAACGAGAACCCTTACTGAAAATGCAATCGGTTCCGTTCACTATATCTCACCCGAGCAAGCAAAAGGCGAGTTTACCGATGAACGAGCAGATATATATTCCGTAGGCGTTGTACTTTATGAAATGCTTGCAGGAAAAGTTCCGTTTGACGCTGACAGCGCCGTTTCTGTTGCACTTATGCAGCTTCAAAAAGAGCCTAAAAAGCTTACTGAAATCAATCCTAATATTCCTCTCGGCATTGAGCAAATCTGCTTCCACGCAATGCAGAAAAACCCGCAGGACAGATATCAGACAGCCACCGAAATGCTGCTTGATCTCGAAGATGTAATCAGAAATCCTATGGCTACATTTGATTACACTTACTTTGTTGATAAAGAGCCAACAAAGTATATCTTCAAGGAAGAACTTGCAAATCTCGGCAATTCAGAGCATAAGGAAGAAGCTGTTGAAGAATACCCGGAAGAGGTAGAAGAACAGGACCCTAACCATAAGAAAAAAGTTATAACTGCTGTTGTTGTAGGCGTAATCCTTCTTATTGCGGCAGTCACTGGACTTATTATTTTCCTTACTCAGGGAGTTAACACCGAGACAAAAGCGCTTGATAATTTTGTGGGTATGTCTTATGACACTCTTGTTTCGAGCAGTGAATATGATTATCAGTTTGTAGCTGAATATGAAAGCACTGATGAATATGAGGCAGGAACGGTTATTTCTCAGTCTCCCGAGGCAGGAGAAAGGGTTATTTCAGGCACAACCGTTACTTTGGTAGTTGCAACTGATACAGGCGGAATAACTGTTCCAAACTGCTATAATTTAACTCAGGAACAGGCTGAGAGAGCACTTGAACTCAATGAACTCAATAACTATACCATAAGCGAGGTTTCAAGCGAAACGGTTGAAGAGGGCAGGGTAGTTTATACCGAGCCTAAGGCAGGAACAGCAGTTTCAGCCGAGCAAAACATAATCGTATACATTTCCACAGGTGCATCAACAACTCAGGTTCAAAAGTATAAAGTTCCAGATGTTACAGGTCTTTCACAAAGCGATGCTCAGGAATTTTTGAAAAAAGCAGGATTTACAAATATTACAGTTGAAACAACAGACAGCGCAGTAAGAAAAGGCGTAGTTCTCGACCAGAGCCCTGCTTACGGAACAACTGCAAAAGCTGATGAAGCTATAAAAATCATTGTTTCAACAGGTGTAACCACAACTGAGCAGCAGCAATTTACCGTTACTCTTAAAATTCAGCTTCCAAGCTATCTTGACGGCAACACCGCTCCGAAAGACACGCTTGTTGTTACAGTAAACGGCGAAGCATATCCTTCAAGGTCTGTAACTCTCAACGGTTCAACAGTTGAATATGCAATACCTGCTCAGAAAGACAGTGAACTGAATGTCGTTTTACAGCTGACTGAAACAAATGAAGTTCATGAAATTCAGCGTATAGTTGTAAATGAAAACAAAACGGTTGATGTTAAATTCCAAACTACAAGCGGACAGGAATAAATATGATTGAAGGTAAAATTATTAAGGGTATTGGCGGCTTCTACTATGTAGAGGCCGCCGGCACTCTTTATGAGTGCAAAGCACGCGGAAATTTCAGAAAAATGAATATTTCTCCGCTGACAGGCGATAATGTATTAATCTCAGTAAACGAAAATTCGGAAAACAGAATTGAAGAAATACTTGAAAGAAAAAACTCTCTTATCAGACCTCCTGTTGCCAACATAGACAGGCTCTTTATTGTTTCTTCTCTTGTTGATCCGATTGTAAACACATATAATATTGACAAACTTATCGCTGTTGCTGAGTATAAAAATATAGAGCCGATTATTGTCTTCACAAAAATTGATCTTGAAAGTAATTTCAGCAATCTTTGCAAAATATATATTAATGCGGGATTTAAAACCATAGTTTGCAATAATCTTAACGGTGACGGCGCTCAAGAGGTTAAAGAATTACTCAAGGGTAAAACCTCTGCGTTTACAGGCAATACTGGTGTGGGTAAATCCTCACTTCTTAATGCGATAGATAAAAATCTTGCTCTTCAAACAGGAGAAACAAGTAAAAAACTCGGCAGAGGCCGCCATACCACACGCCACTGCGAACTTTTTAAGGTAAACGGCGGTTATGTAGCAGATACTCCTGGATTTTCTTCTATTGATTTTGAAAAGTGTGAAACTATTCTTAAAGATGAACTATTTGACTGTTTTAGAGAATTCAGACCTTTTTTCGGGCAGTGTAAATTTTCCACTTGCTCGCATACAAACGAAAAAGGCTGTGCGATTTGCCAGGCTGTTAAAGACGGTATGATTTCTGAAAGCAGACACAATAGCTATGTCCAAATGTATAACGAAGTGAAAAATATTAAAGAATGGGAAATTAAAAAATGAAATTCTCTATTATTTCCGGCGCTCCGGATCAGAGCAGTGATTTTTTAAAGAATAATATTGATTTAAATTCTTTTATTATTGCGGCTGATTCCGGTTATATACACAGTAAAAATGCAGGCATAACTCCTGATTTGATTGTCGGTGATTTCGACTCTTCCGTAATGCCGCAGGACAGCGAAAATATTTTGCAGCTTCCTAAAATAAAAAACGATACTGATACTTTTTATTGTATTAAAGAAGCTATAAAACGCGGCGCTGATGAAATAGAAATTTTCTGTGCTATCGGCAGCAGAGCGGACCACAGCTATTCTAATCTGCTTGCGCTTAATTATTGCCTTGATAATAATGTAAAAGCAAAAATCGTTGATTCTAAAAACATTATTTCGGTACACAACAAATCATTTGAAATACATAAATCCGAATTTAAATATTTTTCATTATTTGCTTTTATTGAAGATGTTGAGGGTCTTACTATTACGGGAGCTGCATATAATCTAAATAACAAAACTATCCTTGTAAGCGACCCACTCGGTCAAAGCAATGAGTTTAAAGATAATAAAGTTAATATAGATTTTAAAAAAGGAAAAATCATGCTTATTTTGAGTAACGATTAACAAACTCCTTCATAGAATATAACAGGTACGGCTGCTTGAGGTGTTTACAATGAAAAAAATGTGCCGCAGAGATTATATCTGGATTGCATTTGGCGTTGGCTGTGCGCTGACAATGTGCCTGCCCACCGAATGGCTTGTACGGGTTCTTGCGGTTGTTGTTATCATCCTCGGTGTGATGTGCTGCACTAAATAATTGGAGGTATGTTTGTGAAGGTTGTTGTTTACAGTCCGTCAAAATTTACGGCGCCCATTATAAGATTTCTGTTTAAAATAAAGAAGATTAATAATTAACATATAGACTGCGTCCCATTATGGGACGCTTTTTTGTTATATTTCTTTTTTTTACCGCATAATTATTAGCAGTAAATTAAAAGGAGCATTTATATGGAAAACAGAAAAACTCAAATAAATGAAAAACGCTGTGTTTTTTCTAAATGTATTGATGTTGATTTGGATTATCAGGAAAATCTTCTGTCTTACAATGATGATTTGCTCAAAATCGTCAGATGCAATGTTAACAACTATATTCTAAACAGCGTGTATCTTAATTCTACGCTCACAGTTTACGGCAAAAGCAGAATATTTATCACTTACATAAGCGACGCTACAAAATGCCTTACCTGTGCTGAATTTGAGGAAGATTTTGAAAAATCTATTCCCATTGAAGGCGAATATCAGGACATTACGGCAGATGTCACTGTCTGCAACAAATACAATAATTTCAGAATTATAAATCAAAGAAGAATTGATATTCACAATTCATTCCAGCTTAATGTGTGCGCATATACACCTTGCTGTGTTGAAATGGTTGAAAGCACGGATAATGTTCTTATTGACAAGGAAGAGGTTAAATATATTTCAAGGGTAGGAAGCGCATATACAAAAACAGAATTTGAAACAGAAGAATCAGTAACAGATTCTGTTCCGATAAAAAAGATAATCAATGTATTTTCCAGCACAGACTGCAAAGAGGTTAAAATCATTGATGACAAAATGCTTGTTAAAACACAGCTTAGATTCTCTGTTCTTTACACAACGGATTCTGATGATGAAAAAATAGAGCGCTGTGAAAAAACAACAGAGGTTAATACCATCGTTGATATTGCAGGTATAAGAGAAAATGATATACCTGTTGTTAAAACGAAGATAGGAAACCTCTTTGTTAAATCAAAGACAGATAAGAATAACGAACTCACTGTTATTGAATTTATCGGCGACATAAATGTGTGCAGTACTGTATACAGGCAATGCACATCAAATCTCTCACGAGACTCCTATTCTGTTAGCAGAAACACAGAAAACATCTATAACACGGTAAATCTTGACACATCATATAAAATTGCTCACGATTCGTTCAGCGATACTTTGCGGTTTGAGTTTGAATCTGTGAATATTAGCCAGGTACTTGATTTGGAGGCGGATTTGGTTGATGAAAACACCGTTGAACTCAACGCATTCATTCTTGATTCAAAATCAGAGCTTCAGTTTATTACCGCGCGTAAAAAAATAGATATAACGAAGGCAAAGCAAATACAGGCGTTTATTTCCTCGTTTGATTTTGTTATATCGTCGGATACCTCGATTGAACTGAGGATTGTAATAAGCTACATTTCTATTGATTACGAAAGAAAGAGCTTCAATATTGTATCCGATGTGGAGATAAAGGATGAGCTTGATTTTGACTCGCCGGCACTTGTAATCTATTTCGCCGATGAAAACGAAAGACTGTGGGATATTGCAAAGACCTTCAAAACCACGGTTGAACTTATAAAACAAGAAAACGAATTAACAAAAGATGTTCTCGACACTCGAAGAGTTTTGTTAATTCCCGGAGTATAAGGGAGAGATTGATATATGAGTATATATAATGACATTTCTAAAAGAACGCAGGGCGATATTTATATCGGCGTTGTCGGCCCCGTGAGGACGGGTAAATCAACCTTCATTAAAAAATTTATGGATACCCTTGTAATTCCGAGAATAGAAGGGGAGTTTCAAAAAGAGCGTGCACGCGATGAACTTCCTCAGAGCGCCGCAGGCAGAACAATTATGACAACCGAGCCGAAATTCATACCAGAAGACGCAATTGAACTTTCAATGGATGACAATCTTCATTTCAGGGTAAGGCTCATTGACTGTGTCGGTTATATTGTACCGAGCTCGGTAGGATACATAGAAGAAGACCAGCCGAGAATGGTGCACACGCCGTGGTTTGAAGAAGAAATACCGTTTAATATGGCGGCTGAAATAGGAACACAGAAAGTAATAAACGAGCACTCCACAATAGGTCTTGTGGTGACGACAGACGGCTCTATAAGCAATATACCAAGAGAAGAATATGCTGAGGCAGAGGAAAGGGTTATTAGCGAATTAAAAGAAATTAACAAGCCTTTTGTTGTTGCTTTGAACTGTGTTGACCCTAAAAGTGAGGTTTCCGTTAAACTATCAGCAGAACTCTCTCAAAAATACAATGTTCCTGTAATTCCAGTAAACTGCCTTGAACTCGGCGAAGAGGAAATCAACTATATTCTTGAAACAGTTTTATATGAATTTCCTGCAAAATGTATTTCACTCAATTTCCCCAGCTGGATAAAAAGTCTTGATGCAGACGATGAGTTTAAAAAGGGAATATTCTCTTATGTTAAGGATGCGGGAAAAGACATAAACAACATAAGAAGCATAAAAGAATTTGCTCATAAACTCAATTCCTGCAAAGATATTGAGGGCGCAGTTATTACAGAATCTGACTTGTCAAGCGGTTCAGTTTCAATTAAAGTCAGCATAAATAATTCTTATTTCTACGCCGTTATGTCTCAAAAATGTGCTGTTGATATTAAGAACGAAAAGGACCTTATGAATCTTGTATGCGAACTTGTTCAGATAAAGAAAAAGTTCGGCAAGTTTGCATCCGCTTTATCAGAGGTTGAAAGAACAGGATACGGCATTGTTATGCCTGATATAAATGAACTTACACTTGAAGAGCCTGAGATAATGAAACAGGGCGGCAGATACGGTGTTAAACTCAAAGCGCAGGCGCCGTCAATCCATATGATTAAATGCAACACATTTACCGAGGTTGCGCCTATTGTCGGAAGCGAAAGCCAATCCCAGGAACTTGTTATGTATCTTCTCAGAGAGTTTGAGGAAAACCCGAACAAGATATGGGAAACAGATATTTTCGGCAAATCGCTTCATGAGCTCGTCAACGAAGGACTTAGAGGCAAGCTTGAGCGCATGCCGGACGATGCGAGAGTAAAATTCAGAGAGACGATTGAAAAAGTAATCAATGAGGGTTGTAGCGGTCTCATTTGTATTATTTTGTAAGAAAAAAGAGGGTCTTTAAGACCCTCTTAAAACTCATAGTTATGTAAGACAAGTATACCTATTATCAAAGCCAAGTGAACAATAATGATTAGCGGAAGACCTATCATAAAACGTTTATGCAGTGTCTTATGACGAATTTTTTTCATAGTTATGTATTCGCCAAAGGCGCCGCCTAAAAAGGCGAATATAAACAGCGTTTTTTCTGATATTCTGAAGTTGCCTTTTATTGAGCGCTTTTTATCAGAAACAGTCAGAACTGACGAGATAAAATTGATGATTACTGCATACAGTAAAACTATTGATAAGTATTTCACTTTTTAAATTCTTTGAGCTCTTTTAAATCAAAAACGCCGACAGCTCTTTGCTCTCCTTTTGCAAGCTCGTCTCCCAAATCTTCTTCTACCGTGTAGACCGCAGCACATTTAGGGCATACAAGAAAGTATACAGTATGCGGGTCGAGAACGGGGTATTCTGAAACAAGCCTTATGTCCATGTTTGAGAACATCTTGAATTTAACACGATTTTTGCATTTAGGGCACTCAATTTCTTCTGTCTGCGCCTTTTCCTGTCTCTTATACACATCTGACGCTGCCGACGATCGCATAAGTGTAGA
>UQFL01000022.1 GCA_900540305.1 uncultured Oscillospiraceae bacterium
GAAATCGGTTTTAATGAGCATTAAGCCTAAATATTGCGAACTTATTGCAGCAGGCAAAAAAACAATCGAGGTCAGAAAAACAAGACCAAATCTTCAGCCGCCGTTTAGATGCTACATATATTGCACTTTGCCTAAAGAAAGATTTTCAATCGGTCAAGGAAATTATGCTTGCAGTGATAACCTATATCTATGTAATAACAAAATTAAATTCGGAGACGGCTTTGAAGATATAGGTAAGGAAACAATTTCGTTTAACGGCAAAATCATAGGCGAGTTTGTATGTGATGAAATACAGGAAATCGTAGCAGACCATTTGGTTGCTCTTTATTTTAATAACCCTTCTAATGAAACTTGTATCACGGACCTTGAATTGCGAAGATACGCAAATGGTAAAGATTTATTTCTGTGGCACATCTCAAATCTAGTAATCTATGATGAGCCGAAAGAGCTGAGAGAGTTCGGACAAGAATGTAATATTGATTGTCCATCAGTACGATGCCCTTATTGGAAGTATCAAAGGGTTAATGCTGATGAATGGGATTATGATTGCTCTTGTAACAATATTAAACCTTTAAAACGACCACCTCAGTCTTGGTGCTATGTGGAGGTGTGAATAATAAATTGAATTTAAAAGAACTTATTGATAACAATGCAGAAGAAATAGCTGTAAAAGGCTCATATAATGATGTGCATTGTGCTTTTTCAATATATGACAAACAAAACAAATACGAGTTTGCAAAAATATTAAGTGATAATAGTTTTCTCTTTAAATTAAAGCAAAATGATGCAGTTATGAAATATAAGTTACCAAAAGATTATAAAAAGCCTGATAAATTTAAACAGGTCGAATTCGACCAGTTTAACCACGAATTGTATAACTCACCTATTACATTAGTTCAATCAGCTATCGAAACGCAAATTGAAGACGGAGTTTTAAAGGCTGTTCAAGAAATAGGCTTTGATATTGACCCAGAACAACTTTATAAGGCTCTGCAATATGATAGAAATCAGTATGACAAAGGCTATTCAGATGCAAAAAGGCAATATGACAGAGGCCACGCACATTGGGAAGAATTCAATGGCAAAACTGAACTATGCCTAATATGTAGTAAGTGTAGCCATAATTACATAGAAGCAGACCCTTGCTGTACTGAAAGATTTAATTATTGCCCCAACTGCGGTGCTCAAATGGACGAGGAGGTAGAAGAATGAATAAATATGAAATCTATCAGGTGGGGAAATTACCACCGTTGACGGTTGTTGAAGCTGCCACTTACACTATTGATAATGGGTTTTTGACTTTTTATAAGAATCAACAATACCATAAAGATAGTTGTATTGCTAAATTTAACTTTAATAACATAGCAGGATTTAAAAGGGTGCAAGACAATGATTAAAGGATTTATAGAAGTTACGGACACTGTAGTCAACGCACCTCGTCTGATAAACATTGACTGGATAGAAGTGGTTGATGAAAGTTGGATTCATCTAGTGGTTTCTACTCCTGAAGGTTTTTCGCAAAATGTCATTAAATGCGAAGAAACTTATGAAGAGATCAAGCAGAAGATTAAGGAGGCTGTGGAATGACTTGCAAAGATTGTGAACATTATTTTTTGTGTGCAAACGATATCACAAATACTTATGAAGATTGTAAAAATAAAAACGATGTCGAGAAACGCTGTTTATATTTCAAAGACAAATCAACAACACTTGACTTGCCCTGCAAGGTGGGAGATACGGTGTATGCTATACCAAGTTTAGCAACTTTTAGATTGAATGTTCTTCACGGACTTTCCGAGAATAACAGAGTTTGTAAACAAAAAGTGCATAGTGTTCAAATGTGGGACCCTGTTGAATGGTGTGTATGGACTTGTGACGGAATAGCTCTTTTACCACAAAGAAATTATAAAAAGACATGGTTCCTCACCAAAGCAGAAGCAGAAAAAGCGTTGGAGGGGTTGAATAATGACGGTTGATGAAGCAAAAGAGTTTCTAATAAATCTACAAAGTGCGTTTGTGAATGATAAAGACTTATTGTCGGAAGAAAACGAAAAACTTAATTGTTATCAATGTGTTATTCAAGAATACGAAAAAATGAAATCACAAAATAGATTATTTCAAGAAATGAAAGATAAAACAATAGAACAACAACAAGAAATTTTAGAATTAAAAGCAAGAGTATATGATTCGGAGAGAGTAAATGGAAATAATGACTATTGTTGAAAAAGTACAAAACAGTGAAACCTTTGATAAAAGAGTAAATAAAGCATTAAATCGAGGTTTCAGGATAAAAAAGAGAGAAGTGGCTAAAGAATTTTGTTTAGAAGTTGATAGACTTTATTCCTATTCAGTGCTTATAGCAGAGTTGGAAATAGAAAATAATGAAGATTAAGCAAAATGAGATAGTTCGTTCGATTATTTGCAAGAAAAGCATGTTTACATGAATTATTGGTGCTCACGCTTTGCGTGGGCGCTGTTTTCTTTTACCTATAATTCAACCTCGCCGACTCAAGGGAGATTTTACTTAAAAGATTGATATATAATGCAAAAGAGGTTGAAGATATGGCAAATAAAAAAACAGATTGGGAAAAATTGAAAATTGAATATATAACAGGCCATATCAGTCAAAGAGAGTTGGCCGCAAAATATTCGGTCTCTTATTCAACTATAAGAAATCGAAGTATTAAAGAAAAATGGGTTGAAGAGAAAAAGCAACACGGTAGCACGGTTGTAGCGAATGCTAAGAAAAAAATTGCAAAAAAACAGGTAGAAATGCTTGCAGAAGAATATCAGATAGCTTGTGATTTTGTGAAACTTATAGAAAAAACACTAAAAAAAGAGACTAATTTCGAGGAGATAACAACCTTCATGGGCGAAACACATAAAACCGGAAGGATTGATACCAAATCAATACTCAACGCTGCTAATGCTCTTCAGAAGTTTATGGATATTAAGCGTATATGCTCAGACCATCAGACTGTTCAGGAAAGGCAGCAGCACGAAATTGCGCTTAAAAGACTTCAGATTGAAGAAAAGAGAGCGCAGAAAGAGGAGAAAACTGACAGCGAAATACATATCTCTATTGATTCAGAACAGTTAGAGAAGTGGAAGAACTGATATGAATATTGTTTTACCAATGCCTCAGCCGAAACAGGAGGAGTTTCTGGAGGCGACAGAAAAGCACATAGGATACGGGGGAGCAAGAGGTGGAGGAAAGTCCTGGACTGTAAGATTCAAGGCGAAAATACTCGGAATTTGCTATCCGGGAATAAGGATGCTTTTAATCAGACGAACATATCAGGAGGTTACCAAAAATCATCTTGACGCACTGAAAAAAGACCTCAAGGATATAGCGAAATATAACAAGACGGACAAGGCGTTTACATTTATTAACGGTAGCCTGCTTCAGTTTGGATACTGTGAAAATGACGATGACGCAGACCAGTATCAGGGTGTGGAATATGATGTTATCTTTATTGACGAGGCCACACAGATGTCCGAGGCGCAGGTTAAGAAAATTGCTGCCTGCTGCCGTGGTGTAAACAATTTTCCGAAGCATATATACTACACAATGAACCCCGGTGGGCAGGGGCACGCTTATATCAAACGAATATTCATTGACAAGATTTATACGGAGCTTGAAGACCCGTCTCAGTATAAATTCATTCAGGCTAAAGTTAATGATAATCAAGCTCTTATGCATAACGACCCTGACTATATTAAATCCTTGCAGGCGCTTCCGCCTAAGCTTCGCAAAGCGTGGCTTGACGGTGACTGGGATATATTTGAGGGGCAGTTCTTTGAAGATTTCATTAATAAAGAGGAGCATTACAAGGACCGCAAATGGACTAATGTAATAGAGCCGTTTGAAATTCCGCCGTCCTGGACTATATACAGAAGTTATGACCACGGTTATTCAAAGCCGTTTAGCTGTGGTTACTGGGCGGTAGATTATGAGGGCAGGGCATACAGAATACTTGAAATGTACGGTTGTACCGAAACACCCAACGAGGGTGTAAGGTGGGAAGTCAACAAAATATTTTCATCTATGAAAGAGTTTGAGAATACGCACAGGTGGCTCAAAGGCAAAAAGATTATCGGCGTTGCCGACCCTGCAATATGGCAGAAGGACACGGGGGAAAGCATAGCGGATACGGCGGCAAAACACGGAATTTATTTTCAGAAAGGCGACCATAAGAGAATACCCGGATGGATGCAGTTTCATTATCGTCTTGCTTTTGATGAAAACGGTTATCCTATGTGCTATATCTTTAACACCTGCAAGCATTTTATAAGAACCATTCCCACTCTTCAGTATTCGCAAACTATACCTGAGGATTTGGATACAAAGCAGGAGGACCATATAGCGGATGAATCGAGATATTTCTTTATGTGTAATCCCATTAAACCTGTTTTGAAAAAGCAGGCGGAAAATATTGAGGAGTTTGACCCGCTCAATCTTTATAGGGACAGAAATATATATAAGCAATACAATCAATTATAGGAGATTAAAATATGGCGACAGACAGAAGACAGGAATTTGCAGAAAAAACGCAGATACTTCAGGCGCAAAAGCAGGAGCTTGAGGCAAGGGGGGAAGAGCTTTCCGAAAAGGTAAAAGGCAGTGAAAAGACCAAGGCGAAGGAAAATGACAAGTCTGCCGAAACAGAACAGAATAATTCTGAAACTGACCGCAGGGCTGAGTTTTCAGCTAAGACACAGCAGTTACTCAATATGCAGTCTAATCTTCAGGAAAAAGGCGATGATTTGGCAAGAAAGAAGACGGCAGGGTTTGATGGGGAATACTCTGCTGCTTCAAATGAGCCGAGGCAGGCGGTAACGAAAGAGAGAGTTCAGGAATTTACCACCATACTTGAGAAGTACAAAGAGGGGAAGAAAAATCTTGACGAGCGTATAAAAAACAATCAGGAGTGGTGGAAACTGCGCCACTACGGGAATATGAATCCTAAAGAGGGCACGGCGGCAGTTAAGGATAAATCACAGATTATTGATAACAGACCAAGAAGCGTAACAGCGTGGACTGTTAATGCGATAATCAATAAGCACGCCGATTATATGGACAACTACCCTGAAGCTATTTGTCTGCCCCAGGAAGAAGCAGACAAGGAATATGCAGAAAAGCTTTCCTATGTTATTCCTGCTCTTTACGAGCGGATAAATCATGAACAGACTTATTCGGACGAAATGTGGTATAAGCTGATTGCAGGTACTTGTGTTGAATGCCACACATGGAACAATTCTCTGCAAAACGGTCTCGGTGATATTGATATAAGCAAGTGCGACATTCTTAATCTGTTTTGGGAGCCGGGGATTACAGACATTCAGGACAGCGAGTATTTTTTCCACACTCAGCTTTTGTCTAACAGTAAAATCCGCAATATGTTTCCTAATATTCCCGACCTTAAAACACGCCTTTCTAATCCCACCATTGATGTCACAAGATATAATTACGATGATACCGTTGACACTGCAGACCATTCTATGATTGTGGATGTGTATTATAGAAAAGTAAATTCCCAGGGTAAAACAGTTTTGCACTACTGCAAATATGTTAATGATATTGTGCTGTTTGCTTCTGAAAATATGGACGAATATGAAAATGTGGGATATTACGCTCACGGAAAGTATCCTTACATTTTTGACACTATGTTTCCCGTTGAGGGGTCGCCCTGCGGATTTGGATATATTGATATTGTAAAACAGGTTCAGCGTGATATTGACGAGCTAAATGACAACTTTATGCACAATGCGAAAGCAGCGTCGCACAGGCGTTATATTGTTAATAACAGCAGCAATATAAACGAGGAGGAGCTTGTTGATTCAACACAGGAAATAATCCACGCTGAGGGTTCAGGTCTTGACGACGGCAATTTCAAAGAGCTTGTAACAGCACCGCTTGACAGCGTTTATATGGCTCTGCTTGATAATAGAATTAACGAGATAAAAGAGGTTTCAAATAACCGTGATGTGTCTTCCGGCGGAACTTCCTCGGGCGTAACGGCGGCGTCTGCCATTGCAGCAATGCAGGAGGCTGGCTCAAAAACCTCAAGGGACCAGGAGGCATCTTCTTACAGAGCTTTCAAGGAAGGCTGTTATCTTGATATTGAGCTGATGGGTCAATTTTATGATGAAACAAGATATTTTCGTATTACGGGAGAAAACGGTCAAACTGAATTTGTAGGCTTCAGCAACGAGGGTATTAAAGAACAGACCACAACCGATTCCTCAGGTAATCAGTTGAGCAGAAAGCCTGTTTATGATATCAAGGTGAAACCGCAGAAACGCTCGCAGTACACTAAAATTGCTCAAAATGAGTTGATGAAAGAATTATACAGCGCAGGCTGCTTTAACCCTCAAAATGCGACACAGGCAGCTATGCTTGTCAGCAATATGGATTTCGAGGGAAAGGATATGCTCCTTAACCAAATATCCAAGAACGGTACTATATACAATATGCTTATTCAATATCAGCAGATTGTTATGGCAATGGCTCAGTACATTGACAGCATGACAGGCTCTCAGTATGCAGTTCAGGTGCAGGCGGCTGTTCAAAACGGACAAGTACCTATGATTTATCTGCCCAATTCTTCCAATCAAGGAGATGCTACGCATCAGGCGACAAACGGAAATGCAATAGTCGATGAAGCAAGAGAGCAGGCGAGACAGAGAAGCGAGGTAAGATGATGACTAATGTTAATATAGATAACATTAACGGAATTACTGTTGTCTCTGTCTCGGGTCACGCCGGTTATTCTTCACAGGGCGATGATATTGTTTGTGCAGCGTTATCAACCATAACTCAAAGTTTGCTTGAAACGCTTAAAGCCTATGAAAAACAGGGCAAATGCAGACTTCTCAGTGAAGAGTTAAACGAACAGCTTGGATGTTGTTTGTTCTCTTTTAAAAGCAGCTCGAAAATTGAAACGGACGCTTTGATGAATATGGCAATGACCGGCTTTTCAATGCTTGAGAATGCTTATCCGAAAAATATTTTTTTGAGTGTCAATTAGTAGGGGAGAATTTATCTCCCCTCTTTTTTTATAATGACATCAGAGTTTATTCTCCGGCACAGTGAGAGGCTGCGAATAAAGATAAGGTGGTAAACCTATGAAAAAATTTTTTATGTCTGGCAATGCAATGAATTTACACCTGTTTGACGGTGCAGCGGCAGCAGGTGACGGTGGTGCATCATCGGCTTCATCAGCTCAGTCAGGCGGTGTGAGTGAAACAGTTTCTAATGCCGATAACACTCAGTCGGCGCAGGGCGTGTCACAAAAGAGTGACGATTTAATTAAGCAGGTCGCCAATGCTTCCCGTCAGAATACAGTGGTTGCGTCTTCTGACGATGAAAGAAGAACACAGTTTGAAAACTATATCAAAGGTGAGGGGAAAGCTTACTTTGACGAGCGTGTTCAGAAGATAATCAATCAGAGATTTAAAGAGACAAAAACCCTTGAGGCTAATGCAAAAACACTTGAGCCTATGCTCAAGACACTTGCAAGTGTTTACGGCGTTGATGTTTCAGATCTTAAAGAATTATCAAAAGCTGTTCTCGATGACAACAGAATATATGAAGAGAGAGCAAGGGAAAACGGCGTTTCCGTTGAAATGCAGAAAAAATTTGACAAAATGCAAATTGAAAATGAACAGCTCAGGCAGTCTCAGGAACAGCAGGAACAGAATGAACGCACTCAACAGATTCTCAACGACTGGCACAATCAGTCGCAGCAGTTAAAAAAAGAGTTTCCCGATTTTGATTTTGATACGGCGCTCTCGCAGAGCAAGGATTTTTACGACCTGCTTGTAAGAGGCGTTCCTGTCAGAAACGCATACATAGCGGCATTTCCCGATGATTATGCCAGAAAGGTTGAAAAGGGAATAACCGACAACATAAGAGCAAGAGGTATGCGTCCGAGCGAAAACGGTGTTTCTTCAGCGGCAACCGCAACAAGCAGCTTTGATGTAAGCAAGCTCACTCCTGCGCAGAGAAGAGAATTTGCCAACCGTGCTGCGAAAGGGGAAACAATCACTTTCAAATAGTCTTAATGGTGTTTCTCCTTAATCAAAATGAAAAGGAGCAGAAATATGAATAAGACTTTCGTTAAGGCGGCAAAGAAGCTCAATATCAGACTTTTTGCTGACCCGAATACACAGACAACAGCTTCGTCAGGTCTTACTGACGAAATGAAAACCTACTATTCAGATTATCTTATCGACCTCGTTGAGCCGAGACTTGTTCACGACCAGTTTGCGGACAAAAAGGACATTCCCAAGGGTTCAGGCAAGACAATCGAATTTCGCAAGTATTCACCGCTTGCAAAGGCGCTCACTCCCATTCAGGAAGGCGTTACCCCCAACGGCAACAATCTCAATATGTCAACAATCACGGCGGAGATTTATCAGTACGGCGATTATATCACCCTTTCAGATATTCTTCAGCTTGCAGCTATTGACAACAATGTTGTTCAGGCAACAAAGCTTCTCGGCTCACAGGCAGGCAGAACACTCGATACTATTACCCGTGAAGTTATGGCTGGCGGTACAAATGTAATCATTGCCCCCGATGCCGACACACCGGAGGAAGATCCCGTTGCAAGACATCTCATCACTGCAAACAACAAGTTTACTCCCGACCTTGCTTTCAAGGCGAAAACACAGCTTGCGGCAATGAATGCTGCGCCGATTGACGACAGCTATGTTGCTATTATTCACCCCTATGTTTCTTATGACATTATGAGAAACCGCGAGTGGATTGCACTCAAGGATTATGACAACGCAGATTATTACAAGGGTGAAATCGGTAAAATCGGAGGACTTCGTTTTGTTGAATCAACAGAGGCAAAGATTTTCCGCGGCGATGACCTTGCAAAGAACAGCAGAACTCTTACAGTTGACAGTATTTCAGGTTCTGAAATCACTTTCTCCGGCGGTAAAGTTGAGGAAAACGCTCTTGCAGGCAGATTTATTCTTATCGGAGACAATAAGTACGAAGTTGCTTCAAATACTTCATCAACAATCACGCTTACAGAAGAGCCCGGCGGCGGTACTGTAAACAATTCTGATACTATCTATCCCGGCGAGGGCGGAGCAAAAGGCTGCGCAGTATTCGCTGTAACTGTTGTGGGCACAAATGCTTACGCTACAACCTCTCTTGAAGGCGCAGGCCTTGAGCATATCGTTAAGCCTCTCGGCTCAGGCGGAACATCTGACCCGCTCAACCAGCGCTCAACAGTAGGCTGGAAAGCAACAAAAGCAGCCGAAAGACTTGTTGAGGAATATATGGTTAGAATCGAGTGCGGTTCTGCATATTCCGATAAAGCTAAGGCTAACTGATTTAATCGGGGCGGGTTTTCCCGCTCCGTAATGTAAAGGAGAATTAATATGGCTTCAAAAACAACGAAAACTGCTGAAAATGAGGCAGTGCAGAACACACAGGACAAAAAGAAACAGGCTATCGACAGAATGAATGAGCTTGTGCCGATAAAGCTGTTTAAAGACAATCAGAAGTATAAGGATGATTTGACCGTTACAGTTAACGGAGTTACTTATCAGATACAGCGCGGCGTTCCCGTCGAGGTCCCCAGATTTGTTGCTGATGTAATTACTCAGTCTGAAAGGCAGGACCAGCACACGGCGAATATGATTGAAAAACTTACCGACGACTTCCGAAGAAAAACTAAAGCTATCAAATAACAAAAGGGACGGACAACGGTAGTCCGTCCCTTTTTTCAGAGGTGCAAAATGAAGATTAAAGAAATAATTGAAAGAGTTAACGCCTTGAAAGACCACGCTTATGACGATGAAACTATAAAATCTTTTATAGAGGACTGCGATAAGCGTATATACAGGGAGATTATTGAAACTCATGAGCAAAAAGAGCCCGTAAAGCCGTATTTACTGCGGTATCCTCTTGACGCAGACGATGAACTGCTTGCTGATGACGCATACTGCCAGCTTTACACCTTTTACGCTCTTTCACAGATAGATATTTTCAATGGCGAAATAGACAGATATACAAACAATATGATTTGCTACAATTCTGCGCTGTCAGATTTTAAAGCATATTACAACAGAACAAACAGACCTTTGGGCTCAAAAAGAATTATAACTGATTAAAGGCGGTGGCTTTGCTATGTCTTCGTATTTACCACAATTAAACCAAACCTCTAAATCTCAGATAATTCAGCAGGAATTTAGAGGTTATAACCATAACGACTATACAGACGACAACGAATTTTACGATGAAAAAAATATGACCTGCAACAGCTATCCTTATGCCTCGCCGAGACTGCTCAGAGGGGAATTTCTTGATAAAAACTCTAACGCTTTCGGCACTTATACATATAAAAACGGCAGCAAGGTTAAATGCAACGGTATTGCTTCAAAACAGGGCTTTTGCTTTGTTGAGGGCAACAGATTTTATTACAAAAGCAACGACGACAATATTTATCACGATATAGGCGAGGTTGATGATGGCGAAAAACAGTTTGTGTCCCTCGGCGCATATATCCTGATATTTCCAGATAAAAAATATTTCAACTCAGTTATGTATCTTCATTATGACGATGAGGAATGGCTTGAGGCGCACGGGTTAGAAAAGAGCGCCTACTTCGGAAGCCTTGAAGCTGATAAAACATTTGCAGGGCTCGGTGTACGCCTTAATATGTGCAATGTTTACGGCGAAGATTATGAGTTCGACTATATTCAGGAGAATATGCCTGACATTGATGAGGACAAGGTTACAAACGGAGCAATGTGGCTTGATATTTCCTCATCCCCCGCAAAAATGATGCAGTACAGCGAAATATACAGCGGGTGGCTTGAGATAACATCAAATTATATTAAGATTACCGTTAATTCAGATATAACGACAGACTTCAAAAACTGGGACGGTATAACGCTCAGCGGTTTTCCTGATTCACTTGCAGATTTTAACAGCGCTTCAGTCTTATATATAACCGGCAAAAACGATGACGGCACTTCCTATTTTGTTGTGCCGGGAATATTAAAACCGCAGACGGTGATAGCGGACAATATTATTTACGATGCTTCTGAAAACAATAAATCAAACTCGATTTATTATTACTACACGCTTTATCACAAAACTATCACACAGACGGATGAAAACGGCAAAAAGAAAGTAACTAACAGTTATTACAGTGACGCTGAGTACCAAAACTGCGTGTATTCGTACACCGAGGAAGAACCGGAATTCGGGGAATCGGTATCAGAAGAAACGACTGAAGAAACTCTCACAAAGCCGAGCGTTTCAATGCAGCGAAAAGTGCCCGATATGGATTATATTGCCGAGCTTGATAACAGGCTTTGGGGCTGCTCAAATGAAAACCACGAGATATACGCAAGCAAGCCGGGCGACCCGTTTAACTTCAACTATTTTTTAGGTGGGGCAAGCGATTCTTATGTTTTGACTGTGGGAAGTGATGGAGATTTCACGGGCTGTATTGCTCATTTGGGATATATGCTTTTTTTCAAGGAAAACATAATCCATAAAATCTACGGCACTAAGCCAAGCAATTTCCAGCTTACAAGCGTGGCTGTAAGAGGCGTTGAAAAAGGCAGCAGTAAAAGTCTTTGCATAGTTAACGAAACTCTTTTTTACAAGAGCGAAACGGGAATTATGATGTATCAGGGCTCGCTGCCTGAATGTATAAGCGATGAGCTTGGAAATGAAAGATATTTTAATGCGGTGGCGGGTGCCTGCTCCAATAAATATTATATCTCTATGCAGGACGCAGTCGGAGAATGGCACTTGTTTTCTTATGATACGGCTTTCGGTTTATGGCACAAAGAGGATAATACAAGATTTATATTTACCCTTACTCTTCCCGATAATCTCTACTATATAGACGGCAATTACTGTATGAAGAGTATTTTAAACTCAAATGACAGCTTTACGGTGAAAAGGCTTGTTTCACCCGGAGATTTGCAGGGCGGAAGTGCTGAATATGAGGAAATCGAATATCACATAATTCCCGAAAAGCAGTTTGAGTGGTTTATGGAGACCGGTGATTTGTATTCGGGAAGCATTGACAGCAAATACATTTCTAAGCTCAGGCTTATGCTTGCTGTAAGCAAAAACACTCATATTGATATTTATATCAAATATGACAATGAGCAGTGGAAATGGATTTGTTCAAAAAGCTACCGCTATACGGGAACAAACAGGGATACGCACAATATTCCGATAATGACAAGGCGAAGCAAGCGAATGAAAATTAAAATCACAGGTTCAGGCGCTTGTCTTATTCAAGCGATTGCTATGAGCGTTGAGCAGGGGAGTGAATTATAATGGCTGATTTGATTAACTTTACGCTTCCGGAACTGAACGGAGAGATAGACGAAAAAACAATAAAACAAATAAAAAATTATCTTTATCAGTTAACAGAGCAGATGAAATTCTATCTCAATAATATTGATTCAGATAATTTTACTCAGGACTATACACGAAAGCTCAGTGAAATGATAACGGAAGCGAGCACAAATGCAGATAATGCCTATACTAAACAGCTTATAGACCGTTACCGTAGGCAGTTTCAGAAAGAGCTTGAATACAGCGCCGAGCTTATTACGGGAAACAAGGGCGGTTATATAGTTCTTCACGATTCAGACGGAGATACTTTTCCCGATGAAATACTGATTATGGATACAAGTGATATTGCTACCGCCCAGAAAATTTGGCGTTGGAATAAAAACGGTTTGATGTTTCAAAACAAAGCAACGGGCGCTGCAGCCGAAGTTGCTCTGACTATGGAGGGCAAAATCAATGCTAATATGATTACAACAGGGGTTTTGCAGGGCATTCGTATTGAAGCGGCTGAGGGAAGTATCGGCGGCTGGGACATTACGGAAGACGGAATAAAAACGAAATGGACAATGCCTTCGCCTGACGGCAGTACGCAGGTAAATTACACTTTGTCCCTAAACGCAGAAAATAATTCAAGTGATAATGTGATTGAGCTTACTGACGGCACAAACCGTTATCCGTTCAGAATTAAAAGAGACGGTACGGCTGATTTTGGTGATTTGGGAGTTAATAACATTACCGTTGCAGGAGATTTCACCTGCCTTGGAAATATGAATTTTGCATATTCAGGCAGATTGATTTGGAGCGGAGCTTACTATATGAATCAAAATCAGAGGATAAATCTGAAAGCTCCTGATTTAGCAAGCGACAGTCACATTCTTTATGTCAACGGCGATTTTGAACAAACAGCCATTATAAATTTTGACGGCGGTAAAGTTGAGGAAAACGCTCTTGCCGGACGCACGGTAGTAATAAATAACGAAAATTATATCGTCAATTCAAATACCGCTTCAAGCATTACCTTGAACGAAAAAATAACCGTTTCTGACAATACTGAAATACAGCCTGATGACGGCTCTTATTTGTTAAGCAATCAAATGTTCGGATTGGCGCTCGTTTTCGCTCTTTATGAAAGCGGAAGTGTTATAAAAAACTTTTATCATGTTGAATATTTTCATAAATGTATGATTTACAACACGGTTAACTATGTTATGACAAACCACGCTTTCTCAAGGTGGTCAAGTAAAATTCTAACAATAACTAATGACCAGATTATCGGAAATGAAAATAATCAGAAAGATACTACAACAGTAGGCGGTATTACTTACAACAATATGCAGTGGGTGTTGACAGCCGTATACGGAATATAAAAGGGGGAAATATTATGGCAACAAGCGCACAAAAAAATGTAATAAACAAAACCGAAGATTTAATGGACGAGTATAAAAATAAAAGCGGCAGTTCTTTAAACAAATATAATGCGGCATATGATTCATACAAAAACTTGGTTAATCAGGGATATAAACCAAGCTCTAAGGTGAACAATTATGAGGCACAGCGCAATGAAGCTTTGAAAAGAGCTGAGGCAATGGGTGAGTTCAGCTATGACAGCCAGTATAAAGATAAAATAGAGGGACTTTTGGACAGTGCGGAAAATATGAAATTCAATTTCAATTACAGCTTAACTGACGACCCTGCTTATCAGACTTACAGAGATGAATATGTCCATAACGGACAAATGGCAGCGCAAAACGCTGCTGCTGAAGCTGCCGCTCAGACGGGAGGCTATGGCTCAACGGCGGCTTCTTCGGCGTCACAGCAGGCATATAACGAATCACTCACACAGCTTAACAGCGTTGTTCCAGAACTTTACGATTCTGCATATCAAAAGCAGTGGAATGAATTTTCATTTGAGAGAGATACTCTTCAACAGCTCGCAAGCGCATATCAGTCACTTGATCAGCAGGGATACGAGCAGGCACTTGCCACTTGGCAAAATAATTTCAACCAGTACATTACACTTGCTCAGCAATATAATTCCGCTTATCAGTATCTTGACAGCGCAGAAAGACAGCAGTACGAAACAAAGCTTGACGGTTACTATAATATGCTTGTAAGTGCACAGCAGCAGTATTCAACCGATGTCGGAGCTTATCTTGATGCAGTAGGTGCTTGGTCAGGTGCAGTAACAGACGCGGCTAACTATGATTTAAATGCCGCTCAGCTTGCTGAAACCAAACGACATAACAAAGCAACTGAAGCAGCGGCAAAAGCTTCAACTAAGTCTTCAAAAAGTGTAAAGTCATATGCAAACTCTGAAAAAGTATCAGATTTTACAAAAACAGTTTTGACATCAAGCGAGTTTTCTAAAAACAGAAAAAAAGGTTTTTATGGTAATTATTCAAGTTATAACGATTATGTAGCCACTATGATAAATAACTGGCTTGATTTGAATAAAATAACGACTGCCGATGCAGCTTATCTAATGGATTATTACAATTTAAACTAATTGAAACTCAAGGTGATTTATTATGACTTATGAACAGAAAATCAAAGATTTGAAAAAAAGAATAAATTCTGATGAATATGAAGAAAATTCAGAATACTTGGTTTCTCAGTCAAGTGTAGATAGTGTTAGAGAAAGACTCGCAGCTGTTCGTAAAAAGTATTCAGAAGAAACTAAGACGAAAAATAAAAATTTGTCAGCAAGTAATCAAACGGCTCAAACAGCTACAAAGTCTACAACAGATAATTCACAAAACCAGCAGAAAGACTACACACTCACAGCTAAAAATTATGAGCAGCAAAAAGAAGAGCTCAAACAGGAAAAGAAAGACGCCTGGGATAATCGTGTTACAACTTGGTTCAAAAAAGTGGGCACTCAGCTCAATCCCTATGCTACCGACAGCGAAAAAGAATTAGCAGATACAAATTATGATACTGCTAAGGAAACACATAAAACATTAGCTGATGATTATGATACCCTGAAAGAAAATAAATGGACCAGTACACAAGAGGAAAACGCAAAAATTATCGCTTCAAGCCCTGAGATTCAGGAGCTTGTTGAACAAGCCCGCAATGCGAAAATTATTGCAGATGCATCGCAGTCAAACGCCAATTATTACCAGTCTTTTTCTGATACTGGCAGTGTTGCTAATAATCTTGCCACCCAGCAACAACAAAAAGAGTACCAGTCTGCCTATAATACATACAGTTCTCTTATAAACGAAATAAATGCGCTTGGTTATGACGGAGAAAGTCTTGTGGATACATACACAAGGCAAAAAAACCTTGAGGAAACTGAACAGTTTGAGGAAGAGATTTCAAAGTTTTCCGATGAACATCCTGTTTTGGCATCAGGCACTTATGTGGCTTTAAATTCTGCTCAAACTTCGGCATTACCGTCAATGATCGAAAACGGTATAAATGCACTTATTAATGATGAGTATATACCTATTGATGTTAACTCAGGTGAATTCGGTGCAACTAATATAAGAGATACGATTGCTGAAACTACATCTTCTAATATAGAAGATTATGTCAAATCAAAAACTGATAATGATTTTTTGGCAAATGCGTCAAGCTTCCTTTATCAGACTGGACTTTCAATGGGTGATTTTGTATCACTTGCTGCACTCCCTAAATCAGCTTCTTTAGCGATTATGGGTTCAAGTGCTGCTGCAAGCACAGCTAAAGATGCCACAGAGCGTGGATTATCTGCGGATAATGCTTTGGCAACTGCAACTGCTGCTGCCGCTGCCGAAATATTCTTTGAAAAATACAGCCTTGAAGGATTGCAGGCACTTAAAGCTACAGGAAAAGGCGGAATAAAAAATGCTGTCAAAGATGTTTTGAAACAGAGTTTTACGGAAGGTTCGGAAGAATTCTTTACGGATGTAAGTAATGCTATTTCTGACCAAATAATAAACGGTGATGATTCTGCTTTGTCTCAGCAGTATCAGAGGCTAATTGACGACAAAATATCTCCTGAAGAGGCTAAAAAGCAGGTGGCTACTGATTTTGCAAAGCAAATAGGGTTGTCGTTTTTAGGCGGTGCAATTTCAGGCGGTGTTTTGGGAAGCGGAGCGTCAGCAGTGAGAAATGCGGAGATCAACTCTTCTTACCGTTCTGAGGGAAATGCTATTAAAAATATGGGTGATGAAGCAGTTAATGCCGTTATCAACGAAGGTCTTTCGCAAAATGCTGCTTCACCGGCATACAAGGCAGCAGCTGAGCTAATTGCAAACAGCGAAATTGACAGCCATACAGGGGATATAGTTGACAGCAGCAGGCTTTCAAGCAGAAAGCTCGGCCAGCTTCAGGAAATGAATGTTAAAGCCAATGATGTTGCACGATTCACCGAGGCAGTGGCTAATGAAGATAATGCAAACAGCCTTGTAAAAACCTTTGAAAAAATTACTGAAGGAAAAAATATATCCTCAAAAGCTGCAAATGAAATTCTCAATAACGAGGCGGCAAGGACCGCTCTTTCCGAGCTTACAGATATAGATACTTTAACAGATTCCTATGACGGCAAGAATCTGCTTGATGAAACTTCAAATATATACCGTGCATCATCAGCAAATACATTTTCTTCTGCTGTGTCGCCATTTAGCAGTGAACGAGCAAGACGCTACATAAATAAAAATCTGTCTCTTCGCAATACAGACAGCAGTTCGCTTGATGCGGAAAGTGCACCTGCTTCTTATGGCAATGACACAGTTAATAAAAACATTACATATTCGGACAGAAGCTCTGATACCGTAACGGGAATTAACAGAGTTGAAAAAGGGCATGTTTATCTCAATACCTCAAGCGGAAAAGTTGTTGAAGCGCAGGATGTTGATTTTGAGGATAAAAGCGCATCTGACTTGTATAACAGTGCAAAGGCTTATGATTCGCAGACGGCAAAAGCTTATGTTTTTGGTTATAGGGATAACGGTTACAGCGGAAATGTGTATGATTACAATACCGGTTTCAATACAGTATATCGTGCGCAGACAAAGGGCTATTCTTTTGAAGACGCCTACAACCTTGCCAAAGAGGAAAGCAATATAACACGGCTTCAGGCACAGCTTGCATACAATGCGGCGAAAAATGCCACTGCTCATCCTAAAAAAAGCGTCAACTTAAAAAACGGTAATAATTCTGAAGTAAATTCACAGTCTTCTAATATGGGCACTGAAAGCCTTTCTAAAGAAGTTAATAAGTCAAAGGCTGATAAGTTTAATAAAGTACTTCACGCAAAGAAAAAGCCCGGAGCAACTATTGTTTCCGAAAAGCCAACGAAATCACAGAGAGCAGAGGCGGAATTGATAGGTGAGCTTGCAAAGAGCGTAGGAAGAGAAGTTATTGTTGTTGACGATACTGAAGAGCTCGGTTATGCTCCTGCAAACGGTATGTATCTAAACGGAAAAATAGTACTTCCTCTCAATAATACAGGCGGAATGATGTCTGTTTATTTTGGTCACGAACTGTTCCACGATCTTAAAGTTACCTCACCTGTAAAGGCAAATGAACTTCAGGAATATATACTTGAAAGACTTAAAAGCAGAGCAGATTATGATTATGATGCACGCTTTGCAGACCTTGAAGATAAATATGGGGATAGCCTTAAAGGAAAAACGGCAGAGCAAAAGAAAAGCGTTATTGACGAAGAAATCGCCGCTAACGCTTGTTTCACTGTGCTTTCAAATGAGAAAAACTTTACCGCCCTTGTGCAGCAGAATAGAAGCCTTGCGCAAAAGGTGCGTGACTTCTTTGCCGATTTCGTTGAGAAAATCAAAAATGCACTTGCACGCCTTGCAAAGAACAACGCGGAATACAGAGCGCTCCAAAACGATACCGAAACAAAAGAAAAAATCCTTGCTATGTTCAACAAGGCGCTTGAAAGTTCGCAAAATAATAATACTGCCGAAAACAGCAGTGCCAAATATGCATTAAAAGAACCCTTTAACAATGATTATGATTTTTCTAAGAATATAGAGAAAGTATCTAAAATGGCATCTGTTACAGACCTCAAAGGGGACGAGTTTGCAAAAGGCAGTGTTGATCTTATCACACAGGTTACTAACTATTTTAAAAGCATAGGTAATAAAGTAGACAGCAAATATGGCACTATTATACTTAACAGAACAGGCGTTAAATCTTCGGTTTCGCATGGTATAGGAAGAAATAAAGCCATTGCTTTTAAAGCCGTTCCTAATGTTATTGAGCAAGGTGAAATAATCGACTATCAAAATAATTATAAAGGCAGAAAATACGATACTGCCGTTTTTGCCGCACCGATTAACATTAATAACAGTTCTTATTATGTAGCAGTTGTAGTAAATGTAAATAAAAACAGTAACGAATATTATTTACATGAAGTTGCAATACAAAATAAAAAAGAAGACGAAACATTGTTCAAGACTGGGAATAGCAAGAATGCGACACCCAGCAATGCTTCATCTTCTATATATAGTTTACTCAATAAACTGCAAAATGTCAATAATGATGATTTCGATTCAGATGAAAATGTCAAGTTTTCACTTAAAGATCCAGTTGAAGAAACAAAAGATTTGATAGCGGTTCATAACATTTCAGAATCAAATCTGTTAAAATCTCTTGACCTCGGCGGATTTCCAATGCCGTCAATAGCCGTTATGAGAGCTCAGCAGGCGGACGCTAACGCTGATTACGGTGATATTTCCGTTGTGTTTAATAGAGATACTATTGATCCCGAAGTGAACAGCCAAAACAAAGTTTACGGCAGTGATGCGTGGACACCGAGATTTCCGACAATTGAATATGAAATTGATTATGATCAGGCTTCTAACATATATAGCAGGGCGCACGAACTGAGCAAAACAAAAGCAGCGTTCACAAAAGCGGTATCGCTGCACCCTGATAATATTGAGGATTCAGTAAATCGTTTAGGCATTGAGCGTTATATTGAAAACTTAATGAATGATTACACATTAAAACAACTCTATTTGCTTGAACATGGCGGACAACCGGTGGAAATGCAGCAACGAGAAGAGCGCACTGAGGTCTCTGAAGCATACGCGGCTTTATATGATTATCTGCTTGACGCAATACCTGATTATCATTATGTTTTTCCGTTTCAGTGGAATAAAACCTATGGCGCAGCATTCGATCAGGCTTATACAGATTACTATCGAAATAATTTTGGCTTTACTGAAGAACAGGCGGAAAACGTTTTAAAAAATATGAATACTGCTGAGAAGAAATCAATGATGAGCGCGGCGCAAAATTACAAGGAAAACGGCAGAGTAACGGTAACTGTATCAGATGATACTAAAGCCACCGAAGCGCTTATTGACAGCAAAATAGATCGATCCGATTTTGAAAACTGGGTAGACGATACTTTTTCCGGTATCATAAAAAGGCAGGGTATACGCAATAATGTTGAACCGTACACAAGTTCCGGCAACAGCAGAAGTTTTTCTGAATTACACTATGAAGTTACTCTTGAAAATCTTGTTAGGCAGATGAAAACACAGGGCAACGGCGAAGGTGCATTTTTCTCCGGGCTTGGCATATGGGGAGTAGCCGCAAAAAATTACGGTACGATTGAAGCGTTAAAATCTGATTCGGTCAGATTGCAAAATCTGTCTGACGAAGAATACAGCGAAATCAAACAAGGCTTTGGAGAGCGATTAACAGAAATTTCAAACAGCCTTGACAGTCGGTATAAGTCTGATAACCCATTTATCGAGGAAGACAATAAAATGACGAATATCATTGATGCGCTCCGTTCTTCAAAGACCAAATCAGGTGTTTTGCGTTATCTTAATGAGTACTTCACAAACGCAAGTGAAAGTACCGTTGATGACCTGCTTGACCTTGTTGCCGATATAGGCAATATGCCAACGCAGTATTTTGAAGCAAAACCGCAAAGAGCCGTTCGCTTTAATGAGGTCGCTTACGTTGTCATACCTGATAATGCAAGCCAGGAACTCAAATCAAAACTTAACGAAAACGGTATAAGATATGAAGAATATGCTGCCGGCAATGAACAAAGCCGCGTTGATGTTCTTAATTCGCTTGATGATGTCAAATTCTCTATGAAAGAAGAGGATAACACCAGCGTTTTTGAGGATAACGAGGAACTTGCAGAAAGCGCGGAAGATGTTAAGAATATGCTGCGCCTTGTTTCAACTGAAAACAACGAACTGCGCAAAGCATTTGATATTCGCACCGTCCGTCAGGCAGACGACAGCAGCGTTGCCAAGGTTGCCGCTTATCTCAGAAAGCAGTATGACAGCACTTATAAGAAATCAGATCTTGTATCTAATCTTGCCGGGCTGTATAACTACATAACGAACGCGGGCGTGGATATTGATAATGAATATATATGGCGTACAGCAAAAGACATTTCGTCAAATATACTTGCAAACACTCACTTTAAAGATACAACGATGTATGATGACAGCAAAAAACTTCGTGATTATATTCGCTCTCAGACTATATTGGTGTCAGATTCAGTTAAAAATGATATTACAGACTATAATGCGTTTAGAAAACGCAATTTTGGCAGAATGAGGCTGAGTAGTGACAGCGGTATTCCGCTTGACACAATCTACAGCGAATTATCAGCTGAAAACCCTGAGTTTTTCCCTTCTAATGCAGTTCTTAGTGAGCAGCTTGAAAACATAGAAAACTTTTTCGTTTCTACTGCTCCCGTTTATTATAACGGTGCTGAAATGATGGCAGAGAGCGAGGGCTTGTCCCTTGATGAGTATACAAATATTGTTGCTGCTGATATTTTTAATCAGTATTTTGATGTCCCAGAGGTTAAGTCCTATGTTTCTGAAACTCACAGAAAGGAAATGCAGAAGCTTAAGGATGAATACGAGTTAGAGATAAGTGATATGCGTAATCTCTACCGCCAGAGATATGAAGAACGGCTCATTGACATACGCAGAGAAAATGAAAGCCGACTTGCGGATTTGAAAAATAAAAATGATGCTGCATTGCAGAAAATGAAAGAAAAAAATCTTGAAACTATCGCAAAGCAAAAGGCTCATTTTAAGGATGTAAGCAAGCGCGCTACTCAGCGCAGACAGGCTTCAAAAATCAGAGAATCTATACGCCGTAATTTGCAAAAAATAGCACGCCTCGGTGCACAGCCAGATAAAAAGAAACATATTCCAAATTCAATTATCGATTCAGTAAAGGCGTTTGCAGATGCTATAACCCTTGATGACACCAAGAAGGACCAGAAAATAAAGGACAGGCTTGCTATGTTCAGAGCTTCTTTTGAGGATATCTCTTCGAAACAGGCTGATTCTGAATATTATGAAATGGCCGAACTTTATAACAATTTCATTAAGGATGAAATTCTTGGACTTCAAAACACTGTTGGCGACAAAACACTCAAGCAACTTTCAATTTCAGAACTTGAAAGAATAGACAAGCTTGTAAAGATTACATCGAAAACCATAAGTAATATGAACAAGGTCTTTCTCAAGGAACGAAACGCTACCATAGAGCAGTATGTCGGCAATGTGGAGCGTGAGCTTGCACCGATGAAAAAAGAGAAAATCTTTGATAATTCTATTACTTCTTTGATGTTCAATTCAATGAAGCCGGAATACTTTTTCCAGTACATTGGAAGCGATACAATGCTTGAACTGTATCACGATTTGAGAAATGGAGAGGATGTATGGGCGGTTGATATTTCTGAGGCAAGAAACAAAGCTCTTGAACTCAGAAAAAAATACGGCTGGCAAAATTGGGATAATAAAGAAAAGCGTAAGTTCAAAACCGCATACGGCGAAATTGAGCTAACACTCCAAGAAAGGCTCGGTATATATGCCAACAGCCTTGGAGAACACACTAAGAATCATTTGCTCGGCGGCGGATTTAAATATCAGAAGCCCGATATAAAAGACGTTAAAAAATATTTGCCACATAAAAATGACAACAGTTCTCATCGTTTGAGTGAAAATGATCTATCAGAAATTATCGCTTCGCTTTCGAATGAACAAACATCTTATGTTCGTGATATGATAAAATACCTTTCCGATGTAATGGGAGCAAAAGGTAATGAGATAACTCGTGTTCTTTATAATATTGAACTTTTTACCGAGAAAATGTACTATCCGGCAAAAGTTGATAGTGAATCACGGCACCAAAGTTCAAAGGAAATAACCAGCGATAAAAAAATTAAGAATGCAGGGTTTACAAATTCAGCAATTCAAAATGCAAAGCAACCTGTTATACTTATGAACTTTGACGATGTTTGGGCCTCTCATGTTGACGAAATGGCAAAATATCATGCTTTTGTGTTACCTCTTGAAAATATCGACAGAGTATATAATTCTTATGAGGTTGACGAAAATAATAAGTATACTTCAATCAAAGAAAAAATAAGAGATGCTTTTGGCAGTAAAGCCATTATGTATATTGATGATTTGATCAAGGACATTAATGGGGGAGTAGTTCAGGAAGCCGGAACAGATATTTTGAGTAGCCTAACTTCTAAATTCAAAAAAAATGCAGTTTTTGCTTCTGCTTCTGTTGCTATACAGCAGCCTTCTGCAATTGCAAGAGCATTGAGTGAGATTGATGTAAAATATCTTGCCAAAACAACTGGTACTGGATACAGCAGAAAAGCTTATGCTGAAATGAAAAAATACGCTCCGGTTGCACTTGTAAAGGAAATGGGTTATTTTGATACCAATATGGCTCAAAGCACGATTGATTATCTTAACAGCAACAACTATGAAAGTGTCGTAGATAAATTAAAAGCCTTTGTTAAAGACGGTTCTTATAGGGATGAAGCCATGTCATTCTTTGCTACAAAGGGCGATGAGTTTACTTGGACGCATATATGGAACGCAGTTAAGGAGGAAACAAAAGCAAAGCACCCTGAATTAAACAATAATTCAGAGCAGTTTTTCAAAAAGGTCGCTGAAAGGTTTACAGAGGTCATTTCTAAAACACAGGTTTATGATTCTGTGTTTTCCCGCTCAGGACTAATGCGCTCAAGGGATAATGCGGTTAAAAATGCTATGGCATTCATGGCAGAGCCTACAACTTCTCTTAACATGCTTGCAAATGCAATAGTTCAGACTAAGCGTGGCCGTATGAGTAAGAGTCGTGCTACGAAAGTTTTTGCGAGCTTAGTTGCTTCTTCAGCACTAAATGCAATACTGCAATCGGTAGTAACAGCTGCAAGAGCAGACGACGATGATAAGGAGTGGGCTGAAATATATCTGGCTCAGCTTATTCCTAATTTTATAGACAATTTGAATCCGATTAATCAAATTGCTTTTGTCAAAGATATTTTCAATATATTCAGTGGTTACGATGTTGCAAGATCTGATATGAATTTGTTTTCTGATTTATATCAAGCTGTAAAAAAACTGAATAATGATAATGTTACTTTAAGTGAAAAAATAACTGGTTTGTCAGGTGCGATAGCGGCATTCTTTGGTATTCCTGTTAAAAATGTTACACGCGATGTAAAAGCAGCGTTTAATATTGCAGAAGATTTGTTTGATGATACACAGTTTTCAGCATCTGATGCCTACGATATGTTTAAGGAAGAAATGAACTCTGCTTTCGGATTTGAGTTGTTTAATAGCGATTTAGATAAGGCTATAAAGGCTGTGGAAAAAGGCGATACGGAGACATATGAAAAGTATGCAGATGAAGTTTATGCTACTGATGATGCCTATGATTTGCTTTATGAAGTTCTTAAGAAATATGGCTATAACTCTTCACAGTATAGACAGGCGGAAAACAGGTGCGTTGAAATTAAGCAGGAAAACGGAACTGAAAATCCTAATCCTAAAAACTCAATGAAAAATAAAGCTCTTAAAGAATATGCTGAGTTGAAGAAAAACGGCACATACAAAGAGGCGGAAGAAGCACGCCAGAGATGTATTAAACTATATGGCTCAATGGAAGATGTTCAAAAAGCGCTTAACAAACTTGAAGAATAGTAATAACGCCGAGAGAGGGGAGAAATCCCCTCTCTTTTTTTGCTACTATCTCATATGAGAGGTGTTAAAAATGCGCGAAATTAATATAGATATAGCAAATCTTCAGCCTGAATATGAATGCGGGTTCTGCGGCGAAGCTAATGCTTCAAAGCTGTTAATAGATATTAAAAGTATTAATAGTGGAGCTTCTTTTTTTACTGCCGTTTTTAAAAACGGATATTCTGAATTGATGTGCAGTGAAAAATTTAACGCTGATGATGTTGAAGACAACATTATTGAGCTTATGCTTTACAACCAGCTTACAAAAACGCAAAAAGAAATTCTTGTAATAGAAGCGTATCATACCGATGAAAACGGAGATATTACTTTGCTGTGTAAATCTCCCGTTGTGAATCTTGTATTTCATGGCAGTATTTCGTCTGATGATGCGGTCAAATTTGATGAGGATATTCAAGGGCTATACAAGGAATTGTTTTATTTGGAGCAGGATGTTAAAGATAGCTTGCAAAGTATGAATGAGCAGGCAACGATTGTTTCAAAAGCCACTGAACAGGCAAACAAAGCTACTGAAAATGCAAATCTTGCCACTGAAAAAGCAATCCAAACATCTGTTGACTTAATTGAAGCAAAGAATAACGGCGAATTTAACGGCAGAGACGGGACGGACGGCAAGGATGGTGCTCCCGGACCTCAGGGCGAGCCAGGACCTCAAGGCCCACAGGGCGAAACGGGTCCGCAAGGCGAACAGGGCCCGAAAGGAGAACCGGGGCCGCAAGGACCGCAGGGCGAACAAGGTCCAATGGGGCCTCAAGGACCACAAGGTGAACAGGGGCCACCCGGAGAAGATTATGTTTTAACCGAACAGGACAAGAAGGATATTGCAAAACTTGTAAATGTTCCACCCGAAAAAATAATTAAGATAGCGGATATTATTACGACTGAGGAGATAGCATCGTTTGAAACTGATATAGATATTGATAGGAATTCATTTTCGGTAAACAATTTGTTGATTATTCTAAAAGCAAAAGCAACCTCAAGTAACCCAGGAAAAAATAGCTGGAGACTTTACTGTAATAATAATTTCGATAATGCTATAACAGGAATAAAATATAACAATGTCTATTCAAATACTGATGATTATTCAAGCATTGCAATAATCAAAAGGCTTGATAGTGATAGCCATTACTCGGAGTGGTCAGGTTCTAAAGGATTCACAGACGAAATTCTGCTGAGTACTCCTAGCGAAAGTGGAAGAAAATTTAAAACTATTAAAACAAATCAACCTTATTATCATGTTTTAATTCGTTGCGAAATAACTGGACCAGTTCTCGGAGTGGGTTCTGAAATTAAAATTTGGGGGTGGTAAGTTATATGTTTAAAATGGTAAATGGTAATTATGTCACAATGACACAGGAAGATATTGAAAAATCAAAAGAACAAGATAAACAGGAGCCGGAAAAACCACTCAGTGATATTGACATTCTCAAACAACAGGTTACAGACTTACAACTTGCAATGACAGAAATATATGAGGAGGGGATTTTGAATGGATAGAATTTATTATGCTTTAATTCAAAAAGGTTTAAAAATTTTTGATGAAGTGCCTAATGAATTAAAAGAAAAAGTTAAATCGCTTCTTGTAGAAGGGGGTGGCTAAATTGGAATGGACGGCAGTAACTGTAATCATTGCGATAGTTGGACTTATAGGAACGGTAGCAGTTCCATTGACCAAAAACACTAAAGCAATGACACAACTCAGTGAGCGCATTAATCATCTTGTATACAGAATGGAGCAGGATGAGAACGACCTCATAGAGTTTAAAAATAAGGCGGCGGACAGGCATAAGAAAATTTTCGACCGCCTTGATGATGATCAAAAAAAACTAATCAATCATGAGGGCAGAATCACCGCCCTCGAAATGAAGGGAGAAAAATAATGAACAATATTAACTGGAAAGTAAGATTGCAGAACGGCGCATGGTGGATGGGTGTGATTTCTACAGCGTTAATAGCTATATTTACCGTACTCGATATGTGCAACATACCTATGTCTGTATCGGTAGAAGAAGCTATTAATGTAGCAAGATTGGTTCTTGCAGTGCCTGCGGCAATAGGCGTTATTACTGACCCTACTACACCAGGTGTTGGAGATACTGCCAAAGCCACAGAAGAACAGCAGGAATAAAGAAAGTGAGGGATAATAATGGAACTGAAAGATACCGTTGCATTAATGCAAAGTGAAGATTACAAGGAAAGGTTTATTGCCGAATATTGGCAGGCAAAAATAAGGTACGATAAACTCGATGATATGACCGTTAAATATGAGGCGGGTACTCTCTCTTTTACTCCGAACTGCTCTCTTGAATTACTTAAACAGCAGAAGATGCATTTAGGCAATTACATAAGAACACTTAAAATTAGAGCAGAAATTGAAAATATCGAGTTGGATTCTGTAATTACAAATACCACAACAGAAAGCGAGGAATGATTATGGGCAACAAAGAATTTATTGAGTTGATAACCAAAGAAACAGTTAAATATACAAACGAGCATATTGACAAAACCGATAAAACCGCAATTACAGAAAATGATGTGTTTATAGTTTGGAGTTGCAAAACACTTCAAAACCATAAAGCGTTAGTTAGTACAACCGTATCAGACGGCATGTATTATGAGTTTACATATAATGGCGACAAGAAGGAACTTTATATGGATGCTTATAAAAAGTGGGAAAACAAATGTATTAATGTGAAGGAGTGATTTTATGGCTAAATGGAGAAGTCCTTTTAAGGCAACATCAAGAGAAACATGTGCGTTTAAGAAGAAAGGCAGTTGGGCTGCAGGTTATCATACAGGTGTAGACCGTGTATGCGATAGCAATACAGCTCTTGTAGCTCCTTGCGATTGTACAGTTAAAAGAAATGAGTACAGCGACAGCTATGGCAACTTTGTTGTGTTGCTCTCAAATGACGGAAAATCAATTCTCATGGCACACATGAAGTCAAAGAGTTCTTTGAAAGTCGGAGCTAAAATAGCTTCAGGCACCTCGATAGGAACCATGGGTAACACTGGCAATTCAAGCGGCACACATTTGCACATTGAGATTCAGAATTCTAAAACATGGGCATATAACAAGAATTTGCTTAACCCAAATGATTACATTGATTGGAATTGCTTTTCCAACTCTTCGCCTGCTTCAACAGGTTCTTTTGTTTCAGCTAAAAAGTGGCAGAACGGAACGACAAAAGAAACGGTGTTCAAGCTTAACAATTTGACCGATGATATCGGCTATCTTTCAGCCAAAGAATCTGCCGAATGCTATGGCAAAAAAGGTAACGGCTATATCATTGTTTATGACCTTGACGGAACAAATAAGCATAAAGCGGGATTTGTTGAGTATGCAGGCGGCGTAAGTTCAGTTCCTTCAGGTGGAAAAACTTATAAAAACGGTTCTTCATCCGAGACTGTTTATGCCGATACAGCAAAGAAAACCGTTATCGGTTCGCTCGATAAATATGAAAGCTGTGTGTGCCTTGGCAAGGTAGACGGCATGTACCTTGTTGTTTATGAAGTTAACGGCACAAGCAACTATAAATGCGGCTTTGTAGTTTATAGCGGCGGAGTAAAATAAATCAAAGCAATATAAGCCCCAGGTTTTTACCGGGGGCTTAATTTTATGTGCATTAGTGTGCAATAGCTGTGCAATAGAATTTTAGTTTTAAACAGTTTAAAAACTGTCTCTTATACACATCTGACGCTGCCGACGATCGCATAAGTGTAG
>UQFL01000023.1 GCA_900540305.1 uncultured Oscillospiraceae bacterium
GCAGCGTCAGATGTGTATAAGAGACAGGGTTATTATTATATGACAAGGGGGAATTTTGGTATGAAAGTTAAATCAAAACTCGACATTTTAAACAGAATATTAGCTGTAATTCTTGTTTGCGTATTTGTTGCGCTCATTCTTGTTGTTAATCTTTATCGCACAGAGTCAAAGATCGTTGAATCAGCTGACGGCGGTGCAGAAGAAAATGTTATCACAATAGATGAATTTGTTGCAGGCACATACGGCGGCAAAGAGTTTGCCACAATGGAAGATGTAGTAAATTATTATGTTGAATGCTACAATCACACAAAAACACTTACCGCAAGCTATAATGAAAACGGCGAAACCAAAACATATTATAAATTGGTTGGCGAGGAATACCTTACGGTTGAGAATGTTCTCGTTGAGGGTCAGTCAAACTCTATGATTGACGGTCTTGTACCCACAATCGTTGGTCAGCTCTTCTCCGGCAATGTTATCGGTCTTCCGCCTTCAGACAACAGAGACCCCAATCTCGACAAGAACGATACATATGATTTCACAACATCAATGCTTACAGTTGATGATGTTGAGGCTTGTAATGTTGTTGACAATGGCGACGGCACTATAACTATCACAATCCAGCCTAAGGGCGTTCTCCTTTCTTCAAAGGGTGCAGACTCACAGGGTAAATTCTTCAACACACTTGGCGATATTACTTCAACAGTTGAGTCAATCAGCATGCTTTCATTCTCATCTGGTTCAATCAATGATAACTTCGTTGTTGATTACAACGGCGGTTCAGGTTCTATTAAGATTGATGTTGCATCAGGAGAAATCGTTGAAGCTGATTACACAATGAATGTTCATATTGATGTATCACACGCAAATGTTTCTGTTCTTAAAGACAAGAGCGCATCACTTGATGTTGTTTATAAGAACCACTTCCCTGCAAGTGATGAATATCTTCTTAAAACAAAGAATATAACAAAAGCGTAATTTAATACAGCTATTTATATTGCGGCGACCGAAAGCGTTTTCGGTCGCCCTTTTTGTTCTTTAATATTTTAAAACTATTTGCTTATTATGTGAAAAGACAGAAAAAAATAATGGTTTTTCATATTTTTGTCAATGCTGTTAAAAAGTGTGACAAACATATAACAAACCTTGAAAAACGGCTTGGTTATGCAGTTTTTTGAAAAAAATACCAACTTAAAAATGCACATAAAAACGGTTTTATACGGCGACTTTTTATAACCTTTGCCGAAAATTTGTTAAAATATTGACAATCATTTTTTACTATATTATTATATTAACAAAGCTAAAATCAGTCCCTTTGGAATTGAGGGGCGTAGCAAATAAAGTGAGGTAATAATTATGTCTAAAAAAGTAGTTCTTGCAGGCGCATGCCGCACAGCTATCGGCACAATGGGCGGAACGCTTAGCACAACACCTGCGGTAGACCTCGGCTCTATCGTAATCAAAAACGCTCTTGAAAGAGCAGGCGTACCCGCAAATGAAGTAGACCATGTTTACATGGGTTGCGTTATCCAGGCAGGTCTCGGTCAGAATGTTGCCCGTCAGGCTTCAATCAAGGCTGGTCTTCCTATTGAAACTCCCGCTGTTACAATCAATGTTGTTTGCGGCTCAGGTCTTAACTGCGTAAACCTTGCAGCTCAGATGATTCAGTGCGGCGATGCTGACATCGTTGTTGCAGGCGGTATGGAAAATATGAGCATGGCTCCCTATGCTCTCAAGCAGGCTCGTTACGGCTATCGTATGGGTCACGCTCAGGCAATCGACACTATGATTAACGATGCTCTTTGGGATGCATTCAACGATTACCATATGGGTATCACAGCAGAAAATGTTTGTGAGAAATATGGTATCACTCGTGAAGAGCTTGATGAGTTTGCTGCAAACAGCCAGCAGAAATGCGAAAAGGCAAGAGCAGAGGGCAAGTTCAAGGACGAAATCGTTCCTGTTGAAGTTAAAAAGAAGAAAGAGACAATCATTTTTGATACAGACGAAGGCCCGAGAGCAGGCGTTACAGCTGAAAGCCTTGCAAAACTTCGTCCCGCATTCAAGAAAGACGGTATCGTTACAGCAGGTAACTCCTCAGGTATCAACGACGGCGCAGCTGCTATCGTAGTAATGAGCGAGGAGAAGGCTAAAGAGCTCGGCGTTAAGCCTATGGCTACATGGGTTGGCGGCGCACTCGGCGGTGTAGATCCCTCAATCATGGGTGTAGGCCCTGTTGCTTCAACAAGAAAACTTATGGATAAACTCAACATGAGCGTTGCTGATATGGATCTTATCGAGGCTAACGAAGCTTTCGCTGCTCAGTCAATCGCAGTAGGCAGAGACCTTGAATTTGATCTTTCAAAGCTCAATGTTAACGGCGGCGCAATCGCACTCGGTCACCCCGTAGGTGCATCAGGATGCCGTATCCTTGTTACTCTTCTTCACGAAATGCAGAGAAGAGACGCTAAGAAAGGTCTTGCAACGCTTTGCATCGGCGGCGGTATGGGCTGCTCAACAGTTGTTGAAAGAGACTGATTATATTAAACATTAATAATTGCAGAGGAAAATATAATGGAATTTATTAATTACGAAGCAGAGGGCGCGGTTGCCGTTCTCACAATAAACCGCCCCAAGGCTCTTAATGCTCTTAACAGCGCTGTTCTTGATGAAATCAATGAAACACTTGACGCTATCGACCTTGACACTGTTCGTGCTCTTATCATCACAGGCGCAGGTGAAAAGTCATTCGTAGCAGGCGCTGACATCGGCGAAATGAGCACTCTTACAAAAGCAGAGGGTGAGGCATTCGGCAAAAAGGGCAACGATGTTTTCAGAAAAATTGAAACTCTTCCCATTCCCGTAATCGCTGCCGTAAACGGCTTTGCTCTCGGCGGCGGCTGCGAAATCTCAATGGCTTGCGATATCAGAATTTGCTCTGAAAACGCAGTTTTCGGTCAGCCTGAGGTTGGCCTCGGAATTACTCCGGGATTCGGCGGCACACAGCGTCTTGCACGCACAGTAGGAATCGGAATGGCAAAACAGCTTATTTTCACAGCAAGAAACATCAAAGCTCCCGAGGCATTGAGAATCGGTCTTGTAAACGCTGTTTATCCGCTTGAGGAGCTTATGCCCGCAGCAAAGAAGATGGCAGGCATAATCGCAGCTAACGCTCCTATCGCAGTTCGCAACTGCAAAAAGGCTATCAACGATGGTCTTCAGACAGATATTGACAATGCTCTTGTTATTGAAGAGAAGCTTTTCGGCGACTGCTTTGAAACAGAGGATCAGAAATACGGTATGGCATTCTTCCTTGACAGAAACAAGGATAAGGTTAAAGAGCCGTTCCAGAATAAATAATCACAACAGGAGGATATCATAATGAAAGTTGGAATTATCGGCGCAGGCACAATGGGCTCAGGTATTGCTCAGGCTTTTGCACAGGTTGACGGATATGAAGTAGTTCTTTGCGACATCAACGATGAGTTTGCCGCAAACGGTAAAAACAAGATTGCAAAGGGCTTTGAAAAGAGAGTTGCTAAGGGCAAGATGGAGCAGGCAGCTGCTGACGCTATCCTTGCTAAAATCACCACAGGCACAAAAGAAATCTGCACAGACTGCGACCTCATCGTTGAGGCTGCTCTCGAGGTTATGGATGTTAAAAAGCAGACATTCAAAGAGCTTCAGGATATTGTTAAGCCCGATTGTATGTTCGCTACAAACACATCTTCTCTTTCAATTACAGAAATCGGCGCAGGACTTGACAGACCGCTTATCGGTATGCACTTCTTCAACCCCGCTCCCGTTATGAAGCTTGTTGAGGTTATCGCAGGCGCAAACACACCGGCTGATATGGTTGAGAAAATCAAGGCAATCGCTGCTGAAATCGGCAAGACACCCGTTGAGGTTAACGAGGCTCCCGGTTTCGTTGTAAACAGAATCCTTATTCCTCTTATCAACGAGGGTATCACAGTATATGAAATGGGCATTGCAAGCGTAGAGGATATCGACACAGCTATGAAGCTCGGTGCAAACCACCCGATGGGTCCCCTCGAGCTTGGCGACTATGTTGGTCTTGATATTGTTCTTGCAATTATGGAAGTTATTTATGCTGAAACAGGCGACCCGAAATACCGCCCCGCAACTCTTCTTAAGAAGATGGTTCGTGCAGGCAAGCTCGGCCGCAAAACAGGTATCGGCTTCTACGACTACCGCAAGTAATTATTTAATACAGGCTTTCGCTGAAAGGCGGAAGCCTATATCGCTGTAAAGCAGTATTTTAACGGAGGATAATCAAATGGATTTTACATTTAGTAAAGAACATGAGATGGCAAGAAAGCTTTTTGCAGACTTCACTGAAAACGAAGTTAAGCCGCTTGCCATTGAAACCGATGAAACAGAGCAGTTCCCCAAGGAAACAGTTGCTAAAATGCAGAAGCTCGGTTTTCTCGGAATACCGATTCCAAAGGAGTACGGCGGTCAGGGCTGTGACCCTCTCACATATGTAATGTGTGTTGAGGAGCTTGCAAAGGCTTGCGCAACAACAAGCGTTATCGTTTCTGCGCACACTTCACTTTGCTGTGACCCGATTCTTACTTACGGAACAGAAGAACAGAAAGAGAAATTCTTAAAGCCTCTCGCTTCAGGTGAAATGCTCGGCGCATTTGCTCTTACAGAGCCCGGCGCAGGTACAGACGCTCAGGGCGCTCAGACAAAAGCTGTTCTTGAGGGCGACGAGTGGGTTCTCAATGGCTCAAAGTGCTTTATCACAAACGGTAAAGAGGCAGATATTTATATCGTTATCGCAGTAACAGATGTTGTTGAGGACAAGAGAGGCAGAAAGAAGAAGCTCTTCTCTGCATTCATCGTTCCCAAGACCGCTCCCGGCTTCCTTTTCGGTACAAAGGAAAAGAAAATGGGTATCCGCGGTTCATCAACTTACGAGCTTATTTTCCAGGATTGCAGAATCCCCAAGGACAATCTTCTCGGCGCAAGAGGCAAGGGCTTCGGTATTGCTATGCATACTCTTGACGGCGGTAGAATCGGTATCGCTGCTCAGGCTCTCGGTATCGCAGAGGGCGCTCTTGACAGAACTGTTGAATATGTTAAGGAAAGAAAGCAGTTCGGCAGAGCAATCGGTGCTTTCCAGAACACACAGTTCCAGCTTGCTAACATGGCAACTGAGGTTGAGGCTGCTAAGATGCTTGTTTACAAAGCAGCTATGGCAAAGGCAACTCAGAAATCATATTCCGTTGAAGCTGCTCAGGCAAAGCTTTTTGCCGCAGAGGTTGCAATGGATGTTACAACTAAGGCAGTTCAGCTCTTCGGCGGTTACGGATATATCCGTGAATACGAAGTTGAGCGTATGATGCGTGACGCAAAGATTACCGAAATCTACGAGGGTACTTCAGAAGTTCAGCGTATGGTAATCAGCGGAAATCTGTTGAAGTAAGGAGGGTTAAAAATGAAGATTGTAGTTTGTATTAAGCAGGTTCCCGATACAAAGGGCGGCGTTCAGTTTAACCCTGACGGAACTTTGAACAGAGCGGCAATGCTCACAATTATGAACCCCGACGATAAGGCGGGACTTGAAGCGGCTCTTCGCATTAAGGAAGAGACAGGCGCAGAGGTAACAGCTCTTACAATGGGTCTTCCCAAGGCTGAAGAAGTTTTGCGTGAGGCTATGGCTATGGGCGCAGACAACGGTATTCTTGTTACAGACAGAGTACTCGGCGGTGCTGACACATGGGCTACCTCAACAACTATCGCAGGTGCGCTTCGCAATATTGATTATGATATTATCATCACAGGCCGTCAGGCTATCGACGGTGATACAGCACAGGTTGGTCCGCAGATTGCAGAGCATCTCGGTCTCCCCGTAATTTCCTATGCTCAGGAAATCAAGGTTGAGGGCGACAGCGTTGTTGTTAAGCGTCAGTTTGATGACAGATACCATATGCTTAAGGCTAAAATGCCTGTTCTCATCACAGCTCTTTCAGAGCTCAATGACCCCAGATATATGACTCCCGGCGGTATTTTTGACGCTTACAAAAAGGAAATCACAGTTTGGGGCAGAGCAGACCTCAAGGATGTTGACGATTCAAACCTTGGTCTTAACGGCTCACCCACAAAAATCGCAAAGGCTTCCGATAAGGTAAGAAAGGGCGCAGGCGAAAAAGTTGCTCTTGATACACCTAAGGAGTCAGCAGACTATATTGTTTCCAAGCTTTTGGAAAAGCACATTATTTAAGGAGGGCTGAGTAATGGTTACAGAAAATATTGAACAGTACAAGGGTGTATATATTTACGCGCAGCAGGTTGACAATGAAATCAGCCCGATAGCTTACGAGCTTCTCGGAAAGGCAAAAGACCTTGCCGCAGACCTTGATACACAGGTTACAGCTGTACTTCTCGGCAGCAATGTAAAATCTCTTGCAGATTCTCTTGCTCAGTACGGCGCAGACAGAGTTATCGTTGTTGATAACCCTGTTCTTGAAACATACAGAACAGAGCCTTACACTCAGGCACTTGCAGCAGTTATCAACGAATACAAGCCCGAAATTATGCTTGTAGGCGCAACTGCAATCGGTCGTGACCTTGGCCCCAGAGTTTCAGCAAGAGTTGGCACTGGTCTTACAGCGGACTGCACCGTTCTTGAAATCGGCGACTTCCCGCTCAACCCGCTTCCGAACAGAGAGCAGAAGCACAATCAGCTTCTTATGACTCGTCCTGCATTCGGCGGTAACACAATCGCAACTATCGCTTGCCCCGACAACCGCCCTCAGATGGCAACAGTTCGTCCCGGCGTTATGCAGAAGATTGAGCCTATCGCAGACGCAAAGGCAGAGATTATCGAGTTCAATCCTGAGCTTGAAGAAAACAACTGCTATGTTGAAATTCTTGACATCGTTAAAGAGGTTTCAACTGCTGTTGACATTCAGGAAGCAAAAATTCTTGTTTCAGGCGGACGCGGCGTAGGCAGCAAAGAAAACTTCAAACTTCTTGAAGACCTTGCAGAAGCACTCGGCGGAACAGTTTCCTGCTCAAGAGCAGTTGTTGATAACGGCTGGCTTCCCAAAGACCTCCAGGTTGGTCAGACAGGTAAAACAGTTCGTCCCAATGTTTATTTTGCTATCGGTATCAGCGGCGCTATTCAGCACACCGCAGGTATGGAAGAGTCCGATGTTATTATCGCAATCAACAAGGACGAGAGCGCTCCTATTTTTGATGTTGCAGATTACGGTATCGTAGGCGACCTCAATAAAATTGTTCCTCTTCTTACAGAGGCAATCAAAGCGCAGGCAAATAAATAATTGTTATAATTCAGTAGCGGCAGGCTTGTCCTGCCGCTATTTTTTTGCACTTATTGCCGTGTTGCTAAGCGGCGTGTTTAATGATATAATGCAGATATGGAACTTATAGAGAAAAGATTTTTAGAACTTGCCCGCAGGGCTGATGAAAAGTATTACACCACTTTTTCAGAATTTCTCAATGCGGGCGAGGAAGCAATGCTTTTGAATTTAAAACTTGATACGCCGTTTAAGCTTTGCGGCGGGTATGACGGGGCGGAACGCTGTATCGCCGCATTCGGATATGATTGTGAAGATGCGCAGTTTCCGATTTCCGTTGTCAAAATAGAGCCCGTTGCTCAGAAATTTGCCGATAAACTCTCTCACCGTGATTTTTTAGGCTCGCTTATGGGTCTCGGTATTAAAAGAGAGGTCCTCGGCGACATTCTTATAAAAGAAAATATCGGTTATCTTTTCTGCCTTGATTCAATTGCAGAATTTATAGTTGATAATATTTCTAAAATCCGCCATACAACCGTTAAATGTGAGATTATAGGCGAAGTACCTGAGAGTATTCAGTCAACCGCCGTTGAAATGCAGGAAATTGTGGCGTCTGAAAGGCTTGATGTGCTTGTTGCGGCGGTTTACAGGATGTCACGAAATGCGGTTAAAGAGTATTTTACAAACAGAAAGGTCTTTGTTAACAGCGTTCTGTGTGAAAACTTTTCATTCATACCGAAAGAGGGGGATATAATCTCTGTCAGAGGTATGGGCAGATTTGTTTTTAACGGCGTTTCGGGAAAAACAAAAAAAGGCAGGCTTGTTGCGCATCTGTCAGTTTATAAATAAGTGGGAATAAGATATGAAAATAGGAATAATAACTTGGTATGGAAATTTGAATTACGGTTCAGTGCTTCAAGCCTTTGCTTTGCAAAAATATCTCAAAGATACTTTCAAAGCAGATGTTGAACTGATAGATTATAAGTGCCTTAGCGGTGATGTAGTCTGCAATTATCAGAAAAAAGCAGAACATTTTGCATATAAAACATTTGAAAAGATTGAGCACCGATTAAATGAAAATAAATATAATTATGCAACTCGTCTAAAAAGTGAATTTGCAGATTATTATGAAAAGAAACAGATTAATTTCAGCAATATACTAAGTGAAATTAAATTTACCGACCCAATATGCAGTCAGGCAGATTTTGAAAAATGCAAAGATTTTGATGTTATAATATGCGGAAGCGACCAAATATGGAATCCTCAGCTTTTAGACAAGAATTATTTTTTGGCTTTTGGACAGAATGTGAAAAAAATCGCCTATGCAACAAGTTTTGGTATAGATTATATTCCTAAATATTCTCAAAGCTATATAAAAGAATGGCTAAAAGATTTTAAAGCAGTCGGACTAAGAGAAGATACTTGCCTGACACAACTGAAAAAGACAATAAAAAGAAATGATATAACAACCGTCTGTGACCCTTGCTTATTATATACGGCGTCGGAATGGGAGTCTTTTTTCAGCACTGACATTAACCGTAAAAATTATTTCGTTACATATTTTCTTGGCACTAACGAACTCGGATATTATGCAGAAAACAGGTTGAAAAACAAATTGTCAATTTCAAATGTTGTTTTGCCGGCTACATCAAAAGGGCTTGATGATTGTGAAAAAGAAAGCATAACATACGGCCCTGCTGAATTTATTTACCTTGTAAAAAATTCTGAATTTGTAGTGACTGATTCTTTCCACGCTGTTATTTTTAGTCTTATTTTTGAAAAGGATTTTTGTGTTGTTTATAAGCATAAAAAAACAAATCCTTTTAATCAAAACAGCAGAATAGATTTTATTCTTAAGACATTGGGCTTAAACGACAGAATTGCGGAAAGTGAATCAGATGTAGAAAAAATTATAAATACAAAAATTGATTATTCTTTATGCAGAAATAAGATTGCAGATTTTATAAAGCATTCCAAGGAGTTTTTAAAGGATAATATATTACAGCACAAACCTGAATATATATGCGAAAGCGATAAATGCACGGGTTGCTCTGCTTGTGTAAGTGTGTGCCCGGTAATGTGCATTGAAATTAAAACAGCAGATGATCTTTGTGAACGGGCGGTTATTGACAGTTCAAAATGTATTGGCTGCAACAAGTGTGTTAATATTTGTCCTGTTAATAATCCTTGTGAACTGAATCGACCGGTTAAAGCAATTGTTGCCAGAAGAAAAAATCTTGATAAACTGAAAAATTCAACTTCAGGCGGAATTGCTGCAGCTGTAAGTGAAAAGATTATAGAAAACGGCGGCGTTGTGTATTCAACGGTAATTGATAAAGATTTACGCGCAAAGGTTGTTCGTTGCGACAGCAGTGAAAACTTAGAAAGATTTAAAGGCTCAAAATATGTATACAGCCATCCGCTTGATAGTTTTAAAAATATTGTGAAGGACTTAAAGGAAAATAAAACTGTTTTGTTTGTGGGAACTCCTTGCCAGATTTCAGGACTTAAAAAGGTTGCGAGTCTGAATAATTGTGAAGATAACCTGTTCACGATTGATTTGATTTGCCACGGAGTACCTTCACAGGAAGTTTTTCTTCAGTATTCAAAATATATTCTAAAGGAAAATTATGAAAAAGCGGTATACTGCAAATTTAGAAGCAATAAAGATTATGTGCTTACTTATTTAGATGAGAACGGCAAAACAATTAATTCTGAAAAAGACAGAGAGTCGCTTTATGTATATAATTTCTTAGACGGATTCAGCTTGAGAAAAAACTGCCACACCTGCAGTTATGCTCAGCCAAACAGGAGCGGCGATATTACGCTGGGAGATGTAAAGGGCAATATGTCAGGAGATTTTGACACTTCGCTTTATGGACTTAACAGCGTTTTAATAAACAGCCAAAAGGGATTGAGCCTTTTTGATTCTATAAAAGATGAAACTGATTATTTTGAACGCGATATTGATACTGCGTTGAAAGAAAATAATCAGCTCAATAGACCTTGTGAGGCAACAGAAGAAAGCAAAAGATTTGAAGTCTGCTGCAAAGAGGGAAATGCTGTTTTGGCGCTGAAAAAATCAAATACTAAAAAATATTTTATGTCAAACCTAAGAAAGTGCATAAATAGAAATAAAATACTCAAAAGCGTACTTATGAAAATAAAGTTTTTAGAAAATAAAATATAAGTTTATTGCAAAAAAAATAACTCCGATACATTTTGTATCGGAGCATTTTTTATATATGATGTTTTTAAAATCAGTCGAGCTTGATTTCGTGAACCCAACCCTCGGGAGCTTCCATTGTGCCCATCTGAATACCTGTAAGAGCGTCATAAAGCTTCTTGGTAACGGGGCCCATTTCGTCCATACCGCTGGGGAAGCAGATTTCGTTGCCGTGGTCAACAATCTTGCCAACGGGGCTGATAACTGCCGCTGTGCCGCAAAGTCCGCACTCTGCGAAATCCTTAACCTCGTCAAATCTAACGGGTCTGTGCTCAACTTTCATGCCGAGAATGTGCTCTGCAACATAGCAAAGAGAGCGTCTTGTGATAGACGGAAGAATTGAGCCTGATTTAGGAGTTACAACGGTGCCGTCCTTAGTTACGAAAAGAAAGTTTGCGCCGCCTGTTTCTTCAACATATGTTCTTGTAGCCGCATCAAGATACATATTTTCGTCAAAGCCGTTATTGTGAGCGTCAACGATTGCGTAAAGGCTCATTGCGTAGTTAAGACCTGCTTTGATATGGCCTGTTCCGTGAGGAGCGGCACGGTCATAATCGCAAACACGGATTGTAATCGGCTTTGCGCCGCCCTTGAAATAAGGGCCAACAGGTGTGCAGAATACTCTGAACTGATATTCCTCGGCAGGTTTTACACCGATAACGGAGTTTGAGCCGAACATATAAGGACGAAGATAAAGAGTTGCGCCTGAGCCGTAGGGGGGTACCCATGCAGCATTAGCTTTTACAACCTTTTCAACTGCCTCGATGAATTTATCCTCGGGATAAACGGGCATCTGAAGTCTTTTTGCAGAAGCCGCAAGACGAGCTGCATTGAGGTCGGGACGGAAGCAAACGATTCTGCCGTCAGCCGTTGTGTAAGCTTTAAGACCTTCAAAAACAGTCTGCGCATACTGAAGAACGCAAGCGCATTCGTTCATTGTGATGTTGGCGTCATCGGTAAGGGTTCCCTCATCCCAAGCGCCGTCTTTGTAGTTGGAAACAAATCTGGCGTCTGTCTGCATATATCCGAAGCCGAGGTTTGACCAATCTATATTTTTCTTTTCCATAGATAAGACCTCTTTCTTTTAAATTTTATTTATTTTGATTTTACTACCAATGTGTTATGTTGTCAACAAATGTAAAGGCAATTTTTGTATAAAACACTCAAAACACCCAAAAACGGTTGAGATTTTTAATATTATATATTATTATATCTGTGTAGAATTTTAGCTTTACAGGAGGATACGAAAATGTTTGATATTTCTAAAAGTATAAAGTATATCGGCGCTGATGATAAGGACCTTGACCTTTTCGAGGGTCAGTATATAATCCCTAACGGTATTGCTTACAATTCATATGTTATTGTTGATGATAAAATTGCCGTTATGGATACTATTGACGAGAGAAAAACTGACGAGTGGCTCAAAAATCTTGAAGAGGCACTTGAGGGCAGAACTCCCGATTATCTTGTTATTTCACATCTTGAACCTGACCATGCCGCAAACATAAAGAGATTTACCGAGAAATACCCCTCGGCAACACTTGTTGGCAATGCAAAGACTTTTGCAATGCTTCCGCAGTTCTTTGAGATTGACGGCGCAGTTGAAAAACTTACCGTAAAAGAGGGCGACACTCTTTCTCTCGGTGAGCATACACTTTCATTTATTATGGCTCCTATGGTTCACTGGCCTGAGGTTATGGTTACATATGAAAGCAGTGAAAAGGTGCTGTTCTCAGCAGACGGTTTCGGTAAATTCGGCGCTCTTGACACCGATGAGGACTGGGCTTGCGAGGCAAGAAGATATTATTTCAACATCGTGGGCAAATACGGCGGACCTGTTCAGACTCTTCTTAAAAAGGCGGCAGGACTTGAAATCAAAACAATCTGCCCGCTTCACGGACCTATTCTTTCCGAAAATCTTGAGTATTATATTAATCTTTACAACACTTGGTCATCATATGCTCCGGAGGCTGAGGGCGTGTTCATCGCCTGCGCATCCGTTTACGGCAATACTATGAATGCTGCATTGAAGCTCAAGGAAATTCTTCTTGAAAAAGGCTGCCCCAAGGTTGCATTTGCAGACATAACAAGAGATGATTTTGCAGAGGCAGTTGAGGACGCATTCAAATACGGCAAAGTTGTTTTCGCCGCTTCAAGCTATGACGGCGGTGTATTCCCTCCGATGGAAAATCTTCTTTCACACCTCAAGAGCAAGGCTTACCAGAACCGCAAGGTTGGTATTGTTGAAAACGGTTCTTGGGCTCCGTCAGCAGCACGCACAATGAAGGCTATGCTTGAGGGTATGAAAAATATCACCGTTTGTGAAAACACAGTTACTATTAAATCAGCATTCAAGGACAGCGATATTCCTGCTCTTGAAGCGCTTGCAGACGAAATTCTTGCAGACTGATTTCAGCCTGAAACGGGTTAATGCTCGGAGATGCTGTAATGGAACTCAAAAATAAAATATCGCTCGTAGGCGTTGACCTTGACGGCACACTGCTGAGAAACGATAAAACTATAAGTGAAGAAACGAAAAAGGCTGTAAACTCTGCTTTTGAAAGAGGTATTACAGTTGTACCCGTCACAGGCAGACCGCTTTGCGGAATACCGCAGTTTATACTTGATATGCCCGAAATACGATATGTTATTTCTACAAACGGCGCAAGGATAACTGATATAAAAGCCGATAAAACCGTGTATGAATCGCCGCTTTCAAAGGAGAAAACGGCACAGCTTATAGAATATGCAACTGATTGCGGATATGATTTTGAGGCGTTTTCAGAGGGCGTTGGCTACATTGAGCCTGCGCTTATGAAAAAACATCTTGAAGCGTATGGGAATTCGCCCGTTGCGGATTATATCAAAACTTCAAGAAAAACTGTTGAAAGTATCAAAGAGTTTTTTGAGAAAACGGAAAAATGCGCCGATGAAATTTTCATAACTTTGAGCGACAGAGCAAAAAGAGATGAACTTTTTGAGCAAATGTCGCCTGACAGAGAAATTCAGCTTTGCTGTCTTGAACAAAGATTTCTCGAAGTTACGAAAAATGGCACTGATAAGGGCACGGCGTTTGATTATCTCAGAGAAATGCTCGGTATAGATAAAAACGCTACTGCCGCATTCGGCGATAATGATAATGACAGTTTATTTTTAAAATCTGCCGCCGTTTCCGTTGTTATGGGCAATGCCGCTGACAAGTTGAAAAAATGCGCAGATATAATTGCCCCGTCAAATGAAGATGACGGAGTGGCATTTATACTGAATAAAATGTAAATCCTATGTGCAAAGTGCATAAATTCGGTGTGACGATATTTGTAGGTTGCTAACAATTTGTAGATATTGACAAAATTACATTGACTTTATTGTGCGATAATTATAATATAATTCTGTAAAGCAAATTGCTTTACTGTTTTGGATTTTAATATGAAAGGATTTTCATTATGGCTACAAAGAAAACTCAGGCTGCTGCAAAAACAGCCGCAAAGGAAGTAAAGGAAACAGCTGTTAAAGAGGCTGCTCCCGTAAAAGAGGAAAAGGCAGTTAAAGAGACTGTTAAGAAGGAAACAGCAAAGGAAGCTAAAAAAGCTGAGCCTGCAAAGGCTGCTGAAAAGAAGCCTGCTAAGGCCGCAGAGAAAAAAGCTCCCGCAAAGAAAGCAGCAAAGGCAAAGGCTGAAACAAAAGTTTATTTTGAGTATTTCGGCAAGCAGGTTGATATGGCAAAGGTTGTTGCCGCTGTTGAGAAAAAGGCAGGCGCAAAGGCTAAATCAGTAAGACTTTATGTTAAGGCTGAGGACGATGCTGTTTACTATGTTGTTGACGATAAGGAAACAGGCAAAATCGATTTATAATCTAATACTTATTTAATGTTTAAAAGTCCCGATTTTTTTCGGGACTTTTTTCATTGAATATAGTTTCTTTATATGATAAAATGAAAATACCTTAATTATGAAAGTTGTGTTTATATGAATGAAAATAAAAAGAAACTTATAGGAGTTATAGTACCCGTTGTTTTAGCGGTGCTTGTTGTGTGCGGCTTTGCGGTGAGCGGCCATATAACGAAAAATCTTGACGGTGAAACGCCCACGGCGCAGACAGAAACAACTACTGCGCCTGCTGAGGAAACAACGAATATGATTTCCCGTGTTTCTCTTGTTGCGGTTGGTGATAATCTTATTCACAACACGCTTATATCCGCAGGAGAACAGGAGGACGGCACTCTTGATTACACCTCTTTTTACGCTAATATCAAAAATGATATTTCAAGCGCAGATGTTGCCGTTATAAATCAGGAAACCATTCTGGGCGGCAGTACATTTGAATATACGGGTTATCCCACTTTCAATTCGCCTTGGGAAATCGGCACGGCGGCTATTGACGCAGGATTTGATATTTTTACCTGCGCCACAAACCATTCTCTTGATAAAGGTTATTCGGGAATTGAGCAGGAGTGTAAATTCTTCTCAGAGCATCCCGAGGTTGTTCATGTGGGTACTAATACCTCACAGGAAGAATATAATTCTATTCTCTATTATGAGAAAAACGGAATCAAATTTGCAATCCTTAACTATACTTACGGCACAAACGGTATCCCCATTCCAGAGGGGCGTGAATGGTGCGTAAATATGATGGATAAGGATAAGATAACAACAGATGTTAAGGCGGCAAGGGAAAATGCCGATGTTGTTATCGTGTTCCCTCACTGGGGAACGGAAAACAGCACGGAGGTTTCGGATTATCAGCGTGAATATGTTTCCCTGTTTTCAGAACTCGGCGTTGATATTGTAATCGGAACGCATCCCCATGTGCTTCAGCCTGTTGAGTGGGTTACAAATGAAACAACGAGCAAAAAGATGCTTGTATACTATTCGCTCGGCAACTTCATTTCACATCAGACAAGTTTAAAGCAGCTTTGCGGCGGTATGGCTCAAATTCAGATAGAGAAGAAAGGCGATGAGGTTTCGATAACATCGGCAAAACTCACTCCCGTTGTATGCTGGTATAAATCTACTAACGGCAAATACGCATTTTCTGTTTATAAGCTGTCAGACTATACGGAAGAGCTTGGCACATCCCACGCTCAAAGCGGCGCAACACCCGAATATTTCACAAAATATGCGCAGGAAATAGTGCCTGAAGAATTTTTGAATATAGGGTAATTTTGACAATATGTCTGTTTTGCACAAATACATATTTTTTCAGAGTGTTGAAAAAATACAAGACAACCAAAAATGAAAAAATGTGTTGACTTTTATGCGAAAACAAATATATAATGATGATGTACTAAGAACAAAGGCGTTCCGAACTAATTCGGAATGCCTTTTTCTTTTATCAAACAAAATCAGAGAGGAGCTCATAATTATGAGTAAGCTTACTAAGGAAGACATTCTCAGGGATGCCGTAGAAAAAAATGTAGAATTTGTAAGACTTCAGTTTACTGATGTTTTCGGTCTTATGAAAAATGTTGCCATTACTGTTTCTCAGCTTGAAAAGGCGCTTGACAATGAATGTATGTTTGACGGTTCTTCAATCGACGGTTTTGTTCGAATTGATGAGTCAGATATGTATCTTCACCCCGACCTTGATTCATGGTCAATCTTCCCGTGGAGAACATTCGGTGGAAAAACAACAGGCCGTCTTATCTGCTCCGTATATATGGCAGACAATAAAACTCCTTTTATGGGAGACCCCAAAAATGTGCTTAAAAAAGTTCTTGATGAAGCAAACGAAATGGGCTACGGCTTTAATGTAGGCCCCGAACTTGAGTTCTTCCTTTTCAAGAAGGATGAAAACGGAAATCCGACAACTGAGATGACAGACCTTGGCGGATATTTCGACCTCAACCCCAATGACGCAGGTGAAAACTGCCGCCGTGATATATGCCTTGCTCTTGAAGAGATGGGCTATGAAATCGAGGCTTCTCACCACGAGGTTGCTGAGTCACAGCACGAAATCGACTTCAGATTTGACGATGTTATGATGACTGCTGACAGAGTTATGACATTCAAGCATGTTGTTAAAACATACGCTACTAAGCACGGTCTTCACGCAACATTTATGGCTAAACCCATTTTCGGTATCAACGGTTCAGGTATGCACACAAATATGAGCCTTTTCAATCTTAAAGACGGCTCAAACGCATTTGACGACCCGTCCGATGAACTCGGTCTTTCAAAAATCGCTTACTCATTTATCGCAGGTGTTATGGCTCATGTAAAGGGTATCGCAGCTTTCTCAAACCCAACTGTTAACTCTTACAAGAGACTTGTTCCCGGCTATGAAGCTCCCTGCTATATTGCTTGGTCTGCTTCAAACCGTTCAAGCCTTGTTCGTATCCCTGCATCAAGAGGTAAGGGCACTCGTGTTGAGCTTCGCTGCCCCGACCCGACTTGTAACCCCTATCTTGAAATGGCTCTTTGCCTTGCAGCAGGTCTTGACGGTATCAAGAAGAATATGACACCTCCCGACCCGGTAGATTACAATGTATTCGACCTTAATGCTCAGCAGCTTAAAGAGGCAAAGATTGACTGTCTCCCCGGCAGCCTTATTGAAGCTGTTTATGAGGCTGAGGCTGACCCGTTCGTAAAAGAAACTCTCGGCGACCATGTATTTAATGCATATATCGAGGGCAAGAAACATGAGTGGGATGAGTACCGCACTCAGATTTCAGAATGGGAAGTTAACAGATACCTCAAGAAATAATTTTACCCTCTCTTTGGCAGGAATGCCGTTTTAGGCGGGCGTAAGTTAATATATATGTCCGCCGTTAGAATGCACAACGGAGTGCGTTGCAGTAATGCAATGCGCTCCGTTTTTTTATATAAAATTTCATAGGAGGAGTATTTATGACAAACATACTTGAAGTGGTACAGGGCGAAGTTTACGGCGTCTGGTACCTTGTGGGTGCGGCTCTTGTTTTCTTCATGCAGTTGCTGTTCACTGCTGCAACGGTCTGTGGGGCACGGTGGCAGTAGGTTTGTTCTCAACTGACGGCGGACTTTTCTACGGCGGCGGTTTCAGACTTCTCGGTGTTCAGCTTCTCGGTATCCTCGCAGTAGGCGCTTGGACAGCAGTTACTATGACTATTGTATTCTTCATCATTAAGAAAAACAATCGGTCTCAGAGTGTCTGAAGAGGAAGAAATTAAAGGCCTTGACGCAACTGAGCACAATCTTCCCTCAGCGTATGCAGACTTTATGCCTGCACTTGCAATGGCAGAAGCAGGTGCTTCTCAGATGCCTGCAACTGTTCAGCCTAAAGTTTCTGTTGAAAAGGCTGTTCCCGTTGAGTCTTACACAGCAAATACCGATGAAAGCGGCAAACTTACAAATGTTGTTATGATATTTAATCCGTCAAAGCTTGAGGCAGTTAAAGAGAGTATGAATTCAATCGGCGTAACGGGTATGACGGTTACAAATGTTATGGGCTGCGGCGTGCAGAAAGGTCATAAAAAGATGTATCGCGGCGTTGAGGTTGAAGAACTCAGTCTTAATCCTAAGATGAAGCTTGAAATGGCTGTTTCAAAAGTTCCTGTTTCATCAGTAATTGATGCGGCAAGAAAAGCGCTTTATACAGGAAATATCGGTGACGGAAAAATATTCCTTTACGATATTGAGGATGTTGTTAAAGTCAGAACAGGCGAGACAGGTGTTGACGCTCTGCAGGGCGAGGCTGATTTGGAAAATGACTGATTTGAAAGTTTAACAACTGTTTTGGGAATTTAATATATGCTTAAAGACGGTCGGTGTATTTTACGCCGACCGTTAACGGATTTTGTATAAAAAAATATTCTCATAACGGCAAGTATAATTAAGTAGTATGTATAATTATAACTTATTGGTTGAAATATGTTGTAATTATGCATTGGCAAAGGCGTTTTTACAATAAATATCAGCTTTGAAAAAAATCTGAAAGTTTATGAATAATATACAAAAACTGTATACTAATCACAAAAACAGCAATTGTTTCTTGTTTAAAACTCACAAGGAAATTATTGTTTTGTGAGATTTTCTATATATCGGGGCTTTGGTGTGAATATTTTTTTATAATGTGATGAAATTGTAAGATTTTTATTGCCTTATAAAAAACAAAAATATATAATGAGTTTATACAAGGAGTAGTTTATTCAAGGAGGAATAATTATGCTTAAAGAGGGGCAAATCAGAATTCCGTCAGGCTGCGCAATCGCCGCCATTATAGACCGTAAGGGCGGTCGCATAAACGGTTCTGAAATTATCAAATCAATAGCTCTTATGCACGACCGTTCAAACGGTCTCGGGGGAGGCTTTGCGGCTTACGGCATTTACCCCGAACACGCAGACGACTACGCTTTTCATGTTTTCTATGAAAGCGCACAGGCGAAAAGCGAGTGTGAGGATTATCTTTTCAAACATTTCAATGTTGATGTTTCTGAAAAAATCCCCACCAAAAAGATTGAGGCTATCGCAAACGGCCCCGATATATGGCGTTATTTCGCAAAACCCAACAAGGTAAGAATGAAAGAGGCGCGTATGAACGAGGAGGAATACACCGTTCAGTGCGTTATGAAAGTCAATCAAAATATTGAGGGTGCTTTCATTTTCTCAAGTGGAAAGAATATGGGTTGTTTCAAGGCTGTCGGCTATCCTGAGGATGTAGGCGAGTTCTATATGCTTGATCAGTACGACGCTTATTTGTGGACTGCTCACGGTAGATTCCCCACAAACACACCAGGCTGGTGGGGCGGCTCTCACCCGTTCAACATTCTTGACTGGTCAATAGTTCACAACGGCGAAATATCCTCCTATGACGCCAACAGAAGATATATCGAGCAGTTCGGCTATGTCTGCACTATGCAGACGGATACAGAGGTTATTACATATCTGTTTGACCACCTTATCCGCCATCATTCTCTTCCCATTGAGGTTGCAGCCGATGTGCTCACAGCTCCCGAATGGGACGAAATAGACAGAATGGACCCCGAGCGCAAAGAGTATTTCACAACTCTTCGCTCCATTTACAGCTCAGCGCTTGTAAACGGCCCGTTCTCCGTAATTCTCGGCTCAAACAAGGGTCTGCTCGCAATTAATGACAGACTTAAACTTCGTTCGCTCACTGCCGCAATCAAGGGCAACAGAGCTTATTTCGCTTCCGAGGAATCGGCAATAAGAATCGTTTGCCCCGACCCTGAAAAGGTTTGGTCGGTAAGCGGTGCGGAACCTGTTTTCATTCCGCTTGAACTTGATGAAGAGGAGGGTGCTTTAAAATGATAAATTATATTCCTCGCAGATTTACCGTTGTTAGGGATAAAGACCTTTGTATCAACTGCGGCTGCTGTGTGCGCCAGTGCGCAAACGAGTGCCATTTCTTCTCTCCCAAAGACGGCAAAACGGTTGTATCTAAATCTGATAATTGCGTTGCGTGCCACAGATGTGTAGACTTGTGCCCCACGGGTGCGCTCAGAATAGAAAAGTATGTTTGCGATTACAGAGATAACGCAAACTGGACACCGCAGTATCAGCAGGAAGTTTGCAGACAGGCAAACACAGGCTCAACATTGCTTTCCGCAATGGGTAACCCCAAGCCTTTCCCGATTTATTGGGATAAAATCCTGCTCAACGCTTCTCAGGTTACTAACCCGTCCATAGATCCGCTTCGTGAGCCTATGGAAATACGCACGATTCTCGGCAGAAAGCCCGATAAAATCGAGGTGCTTAAAAAGGGCAAATCAATAACGAAAATGCCTCCTCAGGTTATGCTTGAAACACCTATTATGTTTTCAGCAATGTCCTTTGGTTCAATCAGCCTTAACGCTCAAAAGTCGCTTGCAATGGCGGCAAAAGAGCTCGGAACATTGTTCAACACAGGTGAGGGCGGTCTTCACAGCGATTTGCAGGATTACGGCAAATATGCCGTTGTTCAGGTTGCGTCAGGCAGATTCGGCGTTCATAAGGGTTATCTTGAAAATTCCAAATTCATTGAAATTAAAATCGGTCAGGGTGCAAAGCCGGGTATCGGCGGACATTTGCCGGGCGAAAAGGTTAATGTTGAGGTTTCAAACGCAAGAATGATTCCCGTTGGCTCGGACGCTATTTCTCCCGCTCCGCACCACGACATTTATTCAATAGAGGATTTGCGCCAGCTTATCTGGTCTCTCAAGCAGGCAACAAACGGCGAAAAACCCGTTTCTGTTAAAATTGCCGCTGTTCACAATGTTGCGGCTATCGTTTCAGGTGCGGCAAGAGCAGGCGCAGATATAGTTGTTATAGACGGTTTCAGAGGCGGCACAGGCGCTGCGCCCACTAGAATTAGAGATAATGTGGGTATTCCGATTGAACTTGCGCTTGCGGCGGCTGACCAAAGACTTCGTGACGAGGGTATACGCTCAAATGTTTCTCTTGTTGCGGCAGGTTCTTTCCGTTGTTCTTCCGATATTGTAAAGGCAATCGCTCTCGGCGCAGACGCTTGTTATATAGCTTCGGCGGCGCTCATTGCAATGGGCTGCCATATGTGCCAAACCTGTAACACAGGCAAGTGCAACTGGGGTATCGCAACTCAGCGTCCCGACCTCACGCGCCGTCTCAATCCCGAAATCGCCCATCAGCGTGTTATCAATCTTGTTAATGCGTGGAACCACGAAATTAAAGAAATTATGGGCGGCATGGGTATTAACTCGATAGATTCGCTCAGAGGAAACAGACTTATGCTCCGCGGTATAGGTCTTACCGAAAAAGAGCTTGAAATTTTGGGCATTAAGCACGCAGGTGAATAAGGGAGGCAGATATTATGAAAAAAGTTTTTGCGCGTGAAAATCTTTGCGTAAACTGCCGCCTTTGCGAGGTTTACTGCAAAACTGCTCACAGTAAGTCAAAGGATATTGTAACGGCTTATAAATCGGAAAGTCCCGAGCCTGTTGCAAGAATTTCTGTTTACGGCTCAAGGGAGGCTTCCGTTGCCGTAAACTGCCGTCATTGTGATGACCCTGCCTGCGTAAAGGCTTGTATCACAGGCGCAATGCACAAGGACCCCAAAACGGGTATTGTGAGCGTTGATGAAAATAAATGTATAGGTTGTATGACTTGTCTTGCTGTATGCCCCGTTGGCTGTATCAAGACGGGAAACATTGCTTATAAATGTGATTTGTGCGGCGGCGAAGAGCCTGCCTGCGTTAAAAACTGCCCGAACAAGGCTCTTGTTTGGCTTGAGGTTGGAGGTGCCAAGTAATGAAGTATGTTGTTATAGGCGCTTCAGCGGCAGGTCTTGCGGCGGCTGAGAGCATTAGAAAAACAGATGCAAACGGCGAGATTACGGTGCTCACCTCGGAAGCATATCTTCCTTACAGCAGACCGTCAATCAGCTACTATCTCAAAGGCACTGTTGAAGAGAAGGGTATGTATCTCAGAAAGCAGTCTTATTATAAAGAAAAGAATATAAATATTATTACTGATTCTGCCGTAACCAAAATAGACCGTGAAAAGAAAACGGTAAAAGCAGGCAGAAAAGAGTATGCTTACGATAAGCTTTGCATTGCCACAGGTTCAAAACCTTTTGTGCCGCCTATGAAAAATGTTGAGGGTCATAAAAATGTTTTCACATTCCTTGATTTGGCGTCAACAAAGGCTGTTAAAAAAGCCGCAAAGGCAGACAGCAAGGTGGTTGTAATCGGCGCAGGTCTTATCGGAATGAAAGCGGCGGAGGGTCTCTCCAAAATCTGCAAAAAGGTAGATGTTGTTGAGCTTGCTCCAAGAGTTTTGCCGTCAATTCTTGATGAGAAAAGCGCAAAATCCGTTAAGGCTTATCTTGAAGAGCACAAAATAGAATTTCATCTTGAAAACACTGTTACAGAGGCTAAGGTTAAAAATGATACTGTTAAATCTGTAATCCTTAAAAGCGGCGAAGAACTTGAGTGCGATATGCTCATTCTTGCAGTCGGCGTAAGACCTGAGGTTTCTCTTGCCGAAAAGGCTGGGCTTGAGGTTAACAGAGGAATAATCACAAACCCCGAAACAATGCAGACGAGCGACCCTGATATTTATGCGGCTGGCGACTGCACTGTATCTGTTGATATGCTTGACGGGGCAAATAAAATAATCGCTCTTTGGCCAAATGCTGTTAAGCAGGGCGAGGCGGCTGGCTCACAGATGGCTGGCGGCAGTCTTACTTATCCCTCGGCTTACAGCGTAAACGCAATAGACTTTTACGGCCTTAGAATATGCACCTGCGGACTTATTAATGCAAAGGGCGAGCAGTATAAGGACAGAATTGAAACAAACGGCGATTCATACAAGCGCCTTGTATTTGAGGGCAACAGACTTGTGGGCTTTGTTCTTATAAATTCAAGCGAGAATGCGGGAATTTACACAAGTCTTATTGCAAACAAGATTGATATTTCAACGCTTGAGGGCGATATTATGGCGTCACCGTCGCTCTTTATGTTCTCAAAGGAAACAAGAACTACTAAATTAACGGGAGGTATGGCGCTGTGAGCATTGAAGCAGGACTTGAAAGATATGAAAAAGTAAACGATATGATAAAAGCCGAGCTTCTTAAAAAGAACAAGGTTACAGTTAAAGATGTTAACGGTCAGCGCTATATCGGCTGTGCGCTTGATGCGGGTAAAACAATAGAGGTTTACGGCACTCCCGGAAATGATATGGCGTGCTACCTCGACGGCGGTAAGGTTATCGTTCACGGAAACTGCCAGGACGCTGTCGGAAACACTATGAACGGCGGTGAAATTATTGTTCACGGCCACAGCGGCGACGCTATGGGCTACGGAATGAGAGACGGCAGTATCTATATTAAAAACAGCGTTGCGTGCCGCGGCGGTATTCATATGAAAGAGTTTGAAGCTATGAAACCCGTTCTTGTTATCGGCAAAAACGCAGGCTCTTTCCTCGGCGAGTATATGGCAGGGGGCACCATTGTGCTTCTTGGTCTTAATCTCAAAAAGGGAGATAAGCTTTTCGGCACACACTGTGCTTCAGGTATGCACGGCGGTAAAATTTTCGTGAGGGGCAGTTTCCCGAAAGAAAATCTTTCATCTAATATAAAGGTTGCCGCTTTGACTAAAGAGGATGAAAAAGAACTCCTCGGATATGTTAAAAAGTACTGCAAGTATTTTGGTGCGGATTTGGATGAGATTATGTCAAAGCCGTTTAAAAAACTTGTTCCTGCAACTTCAAGGCCGTATGCAAATCTCTACACTTCAAACTGATTATTCGTAATTAAATAATATTTTATTTTACGGAGGATTAGTTTATGTTTAACAGTATTCACGAGGAATGCGGAGTTTTCGGCATTTTTGAAAACAGAACAATGGATGTGGCACGCGCGGCTTATCTTGCGCTTTACGCTCTTCAGCACAGAGGGCAGGAAAGCTGCGGCATTGCGGTGAATGATGACGGCGTATTTGCTCATCACAGGGGCGACGGACTTGTGCCTGATGTGTTTACTAAGGAAAAACTTCACGGTTTAGGTCTCGGCAACGCCGCAATCGGTCATGTGCGCTATTCTACAACGGGCGGCAAAAATGCAAACAACATTCAGCCGCTTGTTATCCGCCACATAAAGGGTAATCTTGCCGTGGCGCATAACGGAAATCTTGTAAACGCCGCAGATTTAAGGCGCCATTTTGAACTTGGCGGAGCAATCTTTCACGGCACTTCTGATACTGAGTCAATTGCGTATTCCATCGTTCAGGAACGCCTTGTGAGCAAAAGTACGGAAGAGGCAATAGGAAAAGTTATGAACCATTTGCAGGGTGCTTATTCCTGCGTTATTATGACAGCTACAAAGCTGATTGCGTTCAGAGATCCTATGGGATTCAGACCTCTTTGTATAGGAAAAACAAAAACAGGCGGCTATGCCGTTGCGTCAGAATCCTGCGCACTTGATACTATCGGCGCAGAGTTCATCAGGGATATTAAGCCCGGCGAAATAGTAACGATCAATTCGCAGGGTGTAACTTCAAATATGGAGCATTGCTCAAAATGCAAAAGCTCAATGTGCGTGTTTGAATATATTTATTTTGCACGCCCCGATTCTGTTATTGAGGGTTCTTCCGTTCAGCACGCAAGAATGAGGGCAGGCGAATTTCTCGCCAAGGAAAGCCCTGTTGATGCTGATATTGTAATCGGTGTGCCTGATTCGGGACTTGACGCCGCTCTCGGCTATTCCCGTGCAAGCTCCATTCCTTACGGTGTGGGCTTTATCAAGAATAAATACATAGGAAGAAGCTTTATTCAGCCAAGTCAGGGTCAGCGTGAGGACGCAGTCAGAATAAAGCTGAATGTAATTAAGGAAAATATTAAAGGCAAAAGAGTTATAATGATAGACGACTCTATCGTAAGGGGTACAACCTGCGCAAGAATCGTAAATCTTTTGAGAGAAGCAGGCGCAAAAGAGGTTCATATGCGTGTTTCTTCTCCTCCGTTCAAGCACCCCTGCTATTTCGGCACGGATGTAGACAGCGAGGAAAACCTTATTGCCTGTCAGTATAATTCGGTTGAAGAAATCGCAAAGGTAATCGGCGTTGATTCTCTTGCGTATCTTTCTGTTGAGGCAACTCATCACCTTGCGGAAAATACAGATATGGGCTTTTGCGACGGCTGCTTTACAGGCGACTATCCTGTTGAAGTTCCCAAAGAACAGCCAAAGGATAAGTTTGAAACAAAGCTCAATCAGTTTTCTTCCTATTATCAGGTGCTTGATTGATAAATACCACTTGACTATTTTAATAAAATATAGTAAATTATATGGGCGGAATAAATCCGCCTTATATGCAGATGTGTCCGAGCTGGCCGAAGGAGCACGATTGGAAATCGTGTAAACGGCGAACACCGTTTCAAGGGTTCAAATCCCTTCATCTGCGCCAAGAAAAAGAGAAGCAGAATTTTCTGCTTCTCTTTTTTATTCGAAAATACTGTGTAACAAAAAACAACCGCAAGAAGCGGTTGTTTTCGTTTGGAGTTATTTTGTTTTACCGATTATTTATCAGTGATTTTTTTCTTTGATACAATAAGAACATATGCAAGAGCAGCTGCAGAGAATACAGCGATTATAGTGCTTACTCCTGCAACATAATTCTCAGTAACACCTGTATTGGGAATCTTGGGATTAGAATTATTAACGGGTGTTTTCTGATTGTTTGCTGTTGTGCTTTCCTGTGCGGGCTTCTGAGTCGTTGGTTCCTCAGTAGTCGGTTCTTGAGTTGTAGGTTCGCTTGTTGTCGGTTCCTCAGTTGTGGGTTCTTCAACAATTTCTCTGCCTGCAAGATGTGCAACTTCTGTTATTGCATAGTCAGCAAGTTCATCGTTGCTCATTTTAAGCATACTAAGCACAGCTTCCTCAACCTCTGCGGGGATTTCTGTTTTAAGAATGTTTTCAAGAAGGCTTCCGCCGCTGTTGTCAGTAATTGCAAGTTCTATTGTGTTTTTGTTTGCCATCAAAAGATTGTATACATAATCGAAAACAGTTTTAACAAGGTCTGTGTTTGTCTCTGTTCCCGTAACTTTTGAAAGATCTATTTCAGGAATTTCAATGAGACCTGTTACTGTGCCGTATCCAAGGTATTCCAAAAGCCAAGGAATAGCGGCGTTAATATCGATAAGCACAAGTTCACCTTTTGTCATTGTAGGCAATCCGTTAAGAACTTCGTTGATTTTATCTATTGTCTGAGTGGTATTGCCAAGGTCAATTCCGAGTGAACTTGAAAGTGTTGTGAGGATAGCGTTAAGGTTGCCGAATATAGCTTTAAGACCTTTATAAAGCTGAGCAAAGTTTTCGTCATTGAGAGCAGTGCGTAAAAGATTAAGAGTGTTATTAACAGAATCGCCGTTTGCTAAAACAGCATCAACTATATTGTAGAGATACTGCTCTGTGCCCTTTTCATCACCCTGATAAGTGATGAATCCAAGAAGTGTAGCAGCGTCGCTTTCCTGTTCTATGCCGAGTGCGGCGCATACATCATCAAGGCCGTTTGCAAAAGCAATTGCCTGTTCGCTCATTCCGAAAAGCGGAAGCATAACTAATGTCTGCATAACATTAGGCATAATAACGATATCTATTATCTTTTTAAGCTCATCTTTAAATTCTGTTTCGTTTTCACAAACGATAGGGTGATCCTCAAAGAACTTTGAGAAAGTACCTGGAACAAAAGTTCCGTCTTCTGTTGTGCTATCATCTACGATTGTGCCGTCTTCAGTATAATTTCCGAGCTCTGCAAAGAACGGGTCTGTTTAGAATTTTGCAGCTTTTGTGGAATCATTTGGTGAACTATTGTTTACAATTGCACTAAGAGAAGGAAGTACTTTGTAAATAGCTTCGATGGAATCGCCAGTGAAAATATTTTCGTCTGCTAAGGTTAATAAATCGTTGAGAAGATATACAAAATCTTCTTCAGTTGCCTTTTCACCGTAAGTCGGCTTGTAAGCTGCTGATGCCGTGATGGTTGCTGTAGTTGCAGAAAATACCATAACAATAGCAAGCAATATGCTTATTATTTTTCTGCTTTTTTATTAGTCATATGCGTTTACCCCTTTCTGTATGAAGGCTTTTGATTGTTTATATTGTAACAACTTGTTAATCAAAATAACCCCTTTAATGTATTTATAGCACAAACAAAGGCATCAAATAACTGTCTCTTATACACATCTGACG
>UQFL01000024.1 GCA_900540305.1 uncultured Oscillospiraceae bacterium
AGATCAGCCTCGGTCTCGTGGGCTCGGAGATGTGTATAAGAGACAGATATAATATTGTTCACTAATGTGGATTAATGGGTGAAAAGGTTTTTTCGCCCGCCATGTACACACCTGCGCTATACCGCGTAGAGAATATAAAGATTAAGACCAGTTTAGTCTGTGAAAGGTAGTGAATTTTAATGAAGAGAACATTTCAGCCGAAGAAAAGACATGCACAAATGGAACACGGTTTCAGAAAGAGAATGTCAACAAAGAACGGAAGAAAAGTATTGGCTCGCCGCCGTGCTAAGGGCAGAAAGCAGCTTTCATACTAATTTGTAAGTTGTAAAATGCTTAAAGGAATGGTTTTGTGAAAAGCAATACCTTAAAGGAAAACAAGGATTTCCGCCGCTTATATTACAGGGGCAAATCTGCCGCGGGCGCAAACCTCGTAACATATGTTATGAAAAGAAAAGCGCCCCAGACCAGAATAGGTATAACAACCGGCAAAAAAATAGGCGGCGCCGTGGAGCGCAACCGTGCAAGGCGTGTTATAAGAGCGGCGTTTTCACAGCTTGAGGACAGGCTTCTTTGCAATTACGACATTGTTTTCGTTGCGAGAACCAATACCACAAAGGTGAAGATGCAGGAGGTGCTTGCCGATATGGAAAAGCAGCTTCAAAAGCTTGGCGCAATAGAATAAGGGCAGTAAAATGAGAAATATAGTTAAAAAGGTTGTTATTTTCTTAATCAGAACATATCAGCTTACACTGAGCCCGAGGTTTTCTCACGGCTCTTGCAGATTTACTCCAACCTGCTCGCAGTATGCTATTGAAGCGGTTGAAACGCACGGCGTATTCAAGGGCGGTTTGCTTGCCGCATGGCGAATATTGAGGTGCAACCCTTTTTGCAAGGGTGGCTATGATCCTGTTCCGCCTAAAAAGAAAAATAATAATGAGGAAAAATAATGGCTAATTTTTTAGTTGAACCTAATTTGCTTCTCATGGCTTCGGAGGGCTTTTTTTCTTTTCTGAAGCCGCTTTACTGGGTTTTCGGCCGTTGTATGGACTTTTTGCTTTCCGTACTCAACAACGAATATTTCCTTGCAATCATTATATTTACAGTGGTAACCCGTCTTATTGTTTTACCGCTTAATATCCGCCAGCAGAAAACAACTGCTAAATCGGCAAGATTGCAGCCTAAAATTCAGAAAATCCAAAAGAAATATCCTGACCCCAAGGACAGAATGAAGCTCAATCAGGAAATGCAGGCTCTTTATGACAGAGAAGGCCACAACCCCATGCAGATGGGCTGCGGCACGCTCATTTTCCAGATGATATTCCTTATGGGTATCGTAGGAATTATCTATTATCCGCTTTCCTATGTTATCAATATGAGCAACATTAACGATTATTCAGATCAGCTTATCGCTTTTCTTGAGGGGCTTGATTACAAGGGCAACTATCTTCAGCTTGGTATTCTTGAAAACTGGGCAGATTATAAGGAATCCCTTATCGCACAGTTCCCCGAGCTGTTTACGGCAGACAGAGTTGAGGCTATTGAAAGTTTCAGACAGGGAATGTATCTTCTCGGTCTTGATATGACTAAAATACCTCACTGGAAAGACGGAATTATCGTTATCGTTCCTATTCTTTCTTTCCTTACTTCTCTCGGCTCAACAGTTGTTTCAATGCTCATTCAGAGAAAGACAAACCCTGCGGCGTCACAGCAGATGGGCAGTATGATAGGTATGATGCTTATTATGCCGTTCTTCTCACTCTACATCGCATTCCAGGTACCCGCAGCAGTAGGTTTTTATTGGATTATATCTAATATTGTTGCTATTTTGCAGCAGATCTTTATTGCGAAATTCTTCCCGCCCAGAAAGAGCCAGGCAAAACTTATGATTGAAAATACGATTTACCGCCGCTCAAGGGAGGAAAATCTTAAGAAAACAAGGGCTTAACAACCCTGTTTTCTTTTTAAAAACGGTTTTTTAATCGGAGGATTATATGAAATACGAGTATATCGGCAAAGGCAAAACCCGTGAAGAGGCAACTCGTGCGGCTGTTTCAGGTCTTATGGCAGAGCTTGTTAAGGCAGGAATCAGTGCTCCCGATTCTTCTGAATTTCACGAAGAGGTTATTGCATTACCGAAAAAGAAGATATTAGGCATCTTCGGCGGCAGTGACGCTGAAGTAAAGGTTTGCTATGATGACGGCAAAAAAGAAAAGAAGCCGCAGCAGAAGAAACCCCAGCCTGTAAAGAAAGCCGAAAAGCCGGCACAGAAGCCCGCCGCACCGAAAAAGGCGGAGAAAAAGGCTGAAACGGCTGAAGTTAAAGAGGCAGCTCCTGCTCAGAAAGAGGCGGAGGAGCCGATTACCGAAAAGGATGTTGACATCAACGGCGCTGTTCAGTATCTTAAAACTATGATTGACGGTCTTAAGGTTGAGGAAGCAGAATTTTCGGGTAAAATTGAGGACGGCGTTCTTGAAATCACCGTTTCTTGCGACGATTACGGTATCATAATCGGCAGAAGAGGTGAAACGCTCGATTCACTTCAGTATCTCACAAGTCTTGCAGTTAAAAAGGCTTGCGGAAAATATGTAAGAGTTGTTCTCAATGTAGGAAACTACCGTGAAAAGAGAACACAGACTATTAAAAACCTTGCTCAGAAGCATGCGCAGTATGTTCTGAGAACAGGAAGAAGATATACTTTCGAGCCTATGAACCCCTACGAGAGAAGAATTATTCACACCACCGTTCAGGAAATCGAGGGTGTTGAATCATCTTCAATCGGTTACGGTCAGGACAGACGAGTTGTTATTCAGCCCGTCGGCGGAGCAAAATTTCATTCAGGCGCACCGAGAAGAGAGCGCCGTGATGACTCAAGAAGCTCTGTAAAGAAAGCAAATCTTCCTAAGGATTTCACCAAATTCGGTAAAATCGAAGTAAACAAGGACTGATTTAAACGGTGCAGAGGCGGGAACAAATTCCCGCCTTTTCTTTTTATATAAAAAATGTTATAATATATAGCAATATATTTTACGGGAGATGAGCATATGGCAAAAACGATAGCGGCTGTTGCAACGGGAAACGCCGCAGGCGGAATAGGCGTTATAAGAATAAGCGGCGACAAAGCGATTGAGATTGCTTCAAAAGTTTTTGCCCCGTGTGACAATTCATCGCTCACTCAGCTTGCAGGCTATCGGGCAAAATTCGGAAATATTATTTGTAACGGCGAAGCGGCGGACAATGCGGTTGCGCTTGTTTTCCGCGCTCCCAAAAGCTATACGGGTGAAGATGTGGTTGAACTTTCCGTACACGGCGGACTTTATATCGTTCAGAAAACGCTTGAGGCTGTGTTTGAGGCAGGCGCAGAACCTGCCGAGGCTGGCGAGTTTACAAAAAGAGCATTCTTAAACGGAAAAATGGATTTAACTCAGGCGGAGAGCGTTGCTGATTTCATATCCGCTCAGGGAGATGCGGCGGCAAAAGCGTCTTTCAATCTTCTTCAGGGCGCATTGAGCAAAAGAATTTCAACAGTGCTTGAAAGCCTTGTTGATTCTTCGGCGCTTATGGCGGCTTGGGTTGATTATCCTGATGAGGAAATTCCCGAACTTGAGAGCGAAACACTTGAAAAAACGCTTGAGGAAGCACAAAAATCTCTCGGAACTCTTATTAAAAATTACGAAAACGGACAGACGATAACGCAGGGCGTTGACACCGCAATAGTCGGCAAGCCGAATGCAGGCAAGTCCACTCTTATGAATCTGCTTGTGGGCAGGGATAAAAGTATTGTTACCGATATTGCAGGTACAACAAGGGATGTTGTTGAGGACAGCGTGCGCCTCGGAAATCTTGTTCTCCATTTGAGCGATACCGCAGGAATAAGAGAGAGCGATGATGTTGTTGAGGCTATCGGAATCAGAAGAGCAAAGGAAAAGATAGATTCCGCCGCTCTTGTAATAGCTGTTTTTGACAGCAGTACTCCCCTTGACGAAAACGACAGACAAATTATTGAAAAATGCAAGGGCAAAAAGGCTGTTGCCGTTATAAATAAAATCGACCTTGACGAAACGGTAACAATGCCCGAGATTGAAAACGCATTTAATAAAACAGTATATATCAGCGCTAAAAATGACAGCAGTCTTGAAACGCTTGAAAACGCAGTAAGCGAACTGCTCGGCGTGAGCGAGTTTGACTCCTCCGCCCCGATTCTTGCAAATATCAGGCAGAAAAACTGCTGCAAGGCGGCGCTTTTCAGTATAGAGGAGGCGCTCTTTGCGCTTCAGAGCGGACTGACTTATGACGCTGTTAATGTTATGATTGACAGCGCTGTTGACAGCCTGCTTGAACTTACAGGCAAAAAGGCTACCGTTGAGGTGGTCAACAATATTTTCAGTAAATTTTGCGTGGGAAAATAAACTATGGAGTATTTTGCGGACAATTATGATGTTGCGGTTATCGGCGCAGGCCATGCAGGTATTGAGGCAGGACTTGCCGCCGCAAGGCTTGGCTGTAAAACCGCTGTTTTTACAATAAATCTTGACTGGATTGGAAATATGCCGTGCAATCCGTCCATCGGCGGAACATCAAAGGGTCATCTTGTAAGAGAGATTGACGCTCTCGGCGGAGAGATGGGCAAAGCGGCGGACAAGTATTCGCTTCAAAGCCGTATGCTCAACCTCGGCAAAGGCCCTGCCGTTCATTCTCTGCGTGCGCAGATAGACCGCAGGGAATATTCTAAGGGTATGAAGCATACTCTTGAATTACAGGACAATCTTGATGTGCGCCAGGCGGAAATTATAAATCTTGTTAAGGATGAAAACGGACTATGGAAACTCACCACAAAGCTTGAAGCCGTGTTCACCGCAAAGGCAGTAGTTATCGCAACGGGTACTTTCCTCGGCGGCAAAGTTTATATCGGCGATGTTTCATATTCGAGCGGACCTGACGGAATGTTTCCTGCAAACGAACTTTCAAAAGCGCTTTATGCACTCAACATTCCCCTGCGCCGTTTCAAAACGGGAACACCCAGCCGTGTAAACAGACGCAGTATTGATTTTTCAAAAACAGATGTTCAAAACGGTGACGAGCATACCGTGCCGTTCAGCTTTGAAACTGAAACAGCGCCCGAAAACAAGGTGTGCTGTTATATAACATATACAAATCAGCAGACAAAGGATGTAATCCTCGCAAACCTTGACCGCTCGCCTATGTACAGCGGAAAAATCGAGGGCAAAGGGCCGAGATACTGCCCGAGTTTTGAGGATAAGATTGTCCGCTTTGCAGACAAGGAACGCCATCAGCTTTTCATTGAGCCGTGCGGACTTGAAACAGAGGAAATGTATCTTCAGGGTCTGTCCTCTTCTCTGCCCGAGGATGTTCAGCTTGATTTTATTCATACTATCCCCGGACTTGAAAAGGCGCAGGTAATGAGAACAGCTTACGCTATTGAGTATGACTGCGTTGACCCGACTGCGCTTAACGCCACTCTTGAATTTAATGTGCCCGAACTTTCGGGACTTTTCGGCGCAGGGCAGTTTAACGGCTCGAGCGGTTATGAGGAAGCGGCGGCACAGGGACTTGTTGCAGGTATTAACGCCGCACTTAAAGTTCAGGGCAAGGAAATGCTTGTGCTTGACAGGGGCGGTTCTTATATCGGAACGCTGATTGACGACCTTGTTACAAAGGGATGCACAGACCCCTATCGTATGATGACAAGCAGAAGCGAATACCGCCTTGTGCTTCGTCAGGACAACGCTGATTTGCGCCTTACCCCAACGGGTTACCGTATAGGGCTTATAAGCGAGGAGCGTAATAATAAATTTGTTGAAAAAACTCATCAGATAGAGGCGGAAAGAAAGAGAATTGAGGAAACATCAATTTCTGTTTCAGATGAACTGCAAAAGATTTTGGAAAACTGCGGCACAGCGCCACTCAAAAAGGGCTGCAAAATGATTGAACTTATTAAAAGACCGCAGGTTACATATAAGGACTTAGAATCTGTTGATACCACCCGTCCTGATTATCCAAGCGAAGTTTTTGAGCAGGTGGAAATTTCTGTTAAGTACGAGGGTTATATCGCCCGTCAAGAACAGCAGATAAAGGAAATGCGCAGGATTGAGAAAAAGAAAATCCCCGCAGACCTTGATTATTCAACACTTAAAGGGCTAAGACTTGAAGCAGTTGAAAAGCTTTCAAAGATAAGACCCGAAAACCTTGGGCAGGCAAGCCGTATAAGCGGTGTAAACCCCGCCGATATAGCCGCCCTCAATATTATTCTGGAGGCATTATGATTAATAAAGAGCAGCTTCGTGAATATGCACAGCAGTTTTCAGTTGAGCTTGACGATATGGCGCTTGACAGATTTGATTATCTTGAGCAAAGGCTTTTGCGCTGGAATGAGAAAGTAAATCTGACTGCTATAACTGATTCTGAAGAAATAATGATAAAGCATTTTATTGACTCGCTCACCGTGCTTTATGCAGAGAATATGACTGAGAATGCAAAGGTTGTCGATGTCGGCTGCGGCGCAGGATTCCCCGGTCTGCCCATTTTGATTGCACGCCCCGATTTGCAGTTTACTTTTGTTGATTCTGTCGGCAAAAAGTTAGCTTTCATCAGGGAGATAGTAAAGGATAACGGTTTGTTTGGCGAGGGTATACACGAGCGTGCTGAGGAACTTGCAAGAACTAAGGAATACAGGGAAAGATATGACTACGCAGTTAGCCGTGCGGTTGCTCCGCTCAATATTCTTGCTGAATACTGTATTCCCCTTGTAAAACCGGGCGGAATGTTCATTGCGCTTAAAGGAGCGGAGGATGAAGTACAGCTCGGAGAGAACGCAGTAAAAGAAACAGGCGGAGAGATTGAAAAGGTTGTTTCTCTTAAACTGCCTAACGGGGACAGCAGAAATATTATCTTGATAAGGAAAATATCGCAAACTCCGGCAAAATACCCCAGAAAAACAAAGAAAATCACCGCCAAGCCGCTCTGATAATACATATTTATGTAGAATAAGAAGGATTTTTCACTATGAAAAATCCTTTTTTTTTGTGAAAAAGTGTGGTATAGTTTTAATCAAGGAAGGGAAAAGCCTTCTCGGAGGAGATATAAGGAGTGTGGCAAATGCCCGAGGAAGTACAAAGAATAGCAACTGAAAAGCTGCTGCCCAATCCGTATCAGCCCCGAAAGCAATTCAAAAGCGAAGAGCTTTTAAGCCTTGCGGAATCAATCAAGGAAAACGGCATACTTCAGCCGCTTCTTGCAAGGCAGATAAACAACAGCGATTATTATGAGATAATCGCAGGAGAGCGAAGACTGAGAGCGGCAATACTTGCAAATCTTGCAACAGTTCCCTGCCTTATTGTTGACTGCGATTATGAGGAATCGGCTGTTTACTCAATTATTGAGAATATACAGCGTTCAGACCTAAGCTTTTTTGAAGAGGCGCAGGCTATATCTCAAATGCAAAACCATTTCGGCTTAACTCAGGAACAGGTGGCAAAAAGGCTCGGCAAAAGCCAGAGCGCCTTGTCCAATAAGCTCCGTCTTTTAAAACTCCCTGCCGATGTCAGGTACTTTATTGAAAAAGAGGGACTTACTGAGCGCCACGCCCGTGCTCTGCTCCGCCTTGAAACGGAAAAGCAGATATGGACAGTCCTTAATTTAATTAAAGAGCGTGGACTCAATGTTCAGCAGACAGAGGAACATATAGACTCCATGCTGAATAAAAAGGTTAAGTCTCATAAGAATGTAGTTAAAATCTTTAAAGATGTAAGGATTTTTGTAAATACAGTTAATAAAGCTATAAATACTATGAAAGAGGCAGGCATACCTGCCGAATCTAATAAAACAGAGACGGAAGATTATATAGAGTTTTTTGTTAGAATACCTAAAAATCCGAAGAAGCAGAAAGAATCTGCCCCATCGGATAAAAATTCTGCTTAAAACGGGAAACCGTTTTAACATATTCTCCTCTTTTCATCACGCGGAATGACCTGTCGCTATGCGGCGGGTCATTCTGCTTTTTGCCTACAATATAGTATATATCTTTTTAACCTGTCCTATTCCAATAATTTTTAATAGTGTTTCATGTGAAACATTACCACAAGATATTGTTTTTCACACAAACTTTGTGCTATCTAAACGGTTTTGTTGAAAAGTCTGTTGAAAGTGTTGAAAATATTCAAACTAAAACAATAATATAGCACAGTTATAAATATGTATATATAAACATTGTTTAAAACTCATCTGTGTTATCTTTGCAATAGATTAATGATTAATAATACAGAGTAAAAAGTATTACAAATCCACTAAAAATATTGTTTCATGTGAAACATCTATATGTTGTGCCGAGTTTCAGCTAATGCACAATTCTTCAAAAATAATTGTGTTGTTTCACGTGAAACTTTCCCCTCACCTATTGAATGGAAAAATGCGATGTAGTATAATATCAATATATTTAACGGAGGTGCGGTATGGGTAAAACTATTGCTATATTCAATCAAAAAGGCGGAGTTGGAAAAACAACTACCTGCGTTAACCTTGCGGCAGCTCTCGGTGCAAAAGGTAAGAAAACACTTTTAGTTGATGTTGACCCTCAGGGCAATTCAACAAGCGGTGTTGGGCTGGACAAGGCTGAAATAGAATACTCTACATATGATATTCTTATAAACAGAGTTCCTGCCCGTGGCATTATGCAGGAAACGGATTTCAAAAATCTCTTTATTCTCCCTGCTAATATGAATTTGGCAGGAGCAGAGCTTGAACTTGCTGAGAGTGAAGAAAGATTTTTCGCCCTTAAAAAAGCTATTTCCCCTCTTGCGCTTGAATTTGATTTTATCATTATAGACTGTCCGCCGTCTTTAGGCTTGCTTTCACTTAATGCTTTAACAGCATCGGACACGCTTATTGTACCCTTGCAGTGCGAATATTATGCTCTTGAGGGTCTGAGTCAGCTTTTGAGCACAGTCAGAACGGTAAAACAGCTTTATAATGAGCATCTTGAGCTGGAAGGCGTAGTATATACTATGTATGACAGCAGATTAAAGCTTAATCAGCAGGTTATTGACGAGGTAAATAAGTATTTTCCGAACAAGGCGTATAAAACTATGATTCCAAGAAGCGTTAAGCTTGCAGAAGCACCGAGTTTCGGAAAACCTGTTATTTATTATGAAAAATACTGCAAAGCGTCCTTTGCATATAAAAAACTTGCAGATGAAATAATTAAAAAGCAGTAATTACATACAATATTAGACAAGGAGGAGGAAAAATGGCAAAAAAACAGTCAGGTCTCGGCAAGGGTCTCGGTGCGCTTATGCTTGAAAACGCAACTGATGATATGGTTGCTACAAATACATTGCCGCTAAACGAGATTATCCCTAATAAAGACCAGCCGAGAAAGACTTTTGACGAAGGCTCCATTCAAGAGCTTGCGCAGAGTATAGAACAGCACGGCGTATTGCAGCCGCTTTTAGTGCGTCCGCTTGCTGAGGGCGGTTATCAGCTTGTTGCAGGTGAGCGCAGATGGCGTGCGTGCCGTATTGCAGGCGTAAAAGAAGTTCCCGTAGTCGTAAAAGAGCTTACCGACACGGAAACAATGGAAATCGCTATTATAGAAAACTTACAGCGTGAGGACTTAAACCCCATTGAAGAAGCTGAGGGATTGCAGGCGCTTATTGATAAATGTGGTTTTACACAGGAAGAGGTTGCTACAAGCGTTGGTAAGTCACGCCCTGCTATCGCAAACAGCCTAAGATTGCTCAGACTGCCCGAAGAAGTGCGTGATATGACTAAAAACGGCGATATTTCAGCGGGTCACGCAAGAGCATTGCTCTCTTTTGACAACGAGGCGATGATTTATGAGGTTGCTCAGAATATTGTTTCAAACAAACTAACTGTTCGTGATGTTGAACGCCTTGCAAAGATAAGCGAAACGGCTAAAACACCCGTTAGAAGAGCAAAAAGGCGTGACAGCTTTTATGACGAGGTTGAGCTTTCTCTTTCAGAGGTGCTCGGCAGAAAAGTCAAGGTATATAACGGCAGAGGAAAGGGCACTCTTGAAATAGAGTTCTATTCTGCCGAAGATTTAAAGGATTTGGCAAATAAGATAGGAGAATAAGTATGCTTGATATAAGATTTGTGAGGGAAAACCCCGAAATCGTTAAGGAAAACATTAAAAAGAAATTTCAGGACGAGAAATTGCCCCTTGTTGATGAGGTAATTGAGCTTGATAAGGAAAAAAGAGATGTTCAAAAGAGAGCGGACGAGCTTCGTGCAAACAGAAACAAGCTCTCAAAGGAAATCGGAAATCTTATGGCTCAGGGCAAAAAGGAAGAGGGAATGGCTCTGCGTGAGCAGGTAAAGGCGCAGGCAGGCGAGCTTGACGAGCTTTCAAAGAGAGAAACGGAACTCACCGAAAGAGTTACCAAGATTATGATGGTTATTCCCAATATTATTGACCCGTCAGTACCCATCGGCAAGGATGACAGCGAAAATGTTGAGGTTCAGAAATACGGCGAGCCAGTTGTGCCCGATTATGAGATTCCGTACCACACAGAAATTATGGAGTCATTTGACGGTATCGACCTTGACGCCGCAGGCAGAGTAGCAGGTAACGGTTTCTACTATCTTATGGGCGATATTGCAAGACTTCATTCAGCAGTTCTTGCTTATGCAAGAGATTTTATGATAAACAGAGGTTTCACCTACTGCATTCCGCCTTATATGATTAGGTCTGCAGTTGTTGAAGGCGTTATGAGTTTTGCTGAAATGGACGCAATGATGTATAAAATTGAGGGCGAGGACCTCTATCTTATCGGAACATCAGAACATTCAATGATAGGCAAGTTTATTGATACTATCACCCCCGAAAGCGAGCTTCCCAAAACTCTCACTTCATATTCACCCTGTTTCAGAAAGGAAAAGGGCGCACACGGAATAGAGGAGAGAGGCGTTTACAGAATTCACCAGTTTGAAAAGCAGGAAATGATTGTTGTCTGCAAACCTGAGGAATCACCGATTTGGTTTGATAAACTTTGGCAGAACACAGTTGATTTGTTCAGATCACTGGATATTCCTGTTCGCACACTTGAATGCTGCTCGGGCGACCTTGCAGACCTCAAGGTAAAATCAATAGATGTTGAGGCTTGGTCACCCCGTCAGAAGAAATATTTCGAGGTTGGCTCATGTTCAAACCTTTCAGACGCACAGGCACGCCGTCTTAAAATCCGTGTAAGCGGTGAAAACGGCAACTACCTTGCACACACGCTCAACAACACCGTTGTAGCTCCTCCGAGAATGCTCATCGCATTCCTTGAAAACAATCTTCAGGCAGACGGAACTGTTAATATTCCTAAGGCTCTTCAGCCTTATATGGGCGGCACAGAAAAGCTTGTTCCCAAAAAGTAAATCGTAAAACAAAAACACTCCTGCAAAAAGGGGGGTTCAAAAGACAGTTAACAGCCACCGTAGTTTGAACTGCGGTGGCTGTTCTTGTATTTTATCCCCGTTATGTGATAGCATGGAACCGAACAGACCTACAAATCGGTATTTAGGGAGCAAGTTGATATGAAAATTAAAGAAATCAAGGAGAATAAAAAACAATTTCTTCCGTTGCTGCTATTAGCAGATGAGCAAGAGGATATGATAGACAGGTATATTAATAAGGGGACAATGTATGTTTTGGACGATGATGGAGTTAAGTGCGAATGTGTGATAACAGACGAGGGGAAGGGTGTCCTTGAAATCAAAAACATTGCAACTGAACCAGAATATCAGAGAAAGGGTTACGGTAAAGCACTAATTGACTTCGTTGCTACGACATACAAAGGGAAGTATTCTATATTGCAAGTTGGCACAGGGGATAGTCCGTTGACAATTCCTTTTTATGAGAAGTGTGGATTTATTCGTTCGCATAGCATTAAAAACTTCTTCACGGATAATTATGACCATTCAATATATGAAGCAGGTACTCAACTGGTAGATATGATTTATTTGCAGAAAAAAATATAAATTTCAATTTGTCGAACAGATACTAAGGGCGCACTTCTATACAGGGTAATCCCCATATGTGCGCTCTGTGAGACCGAACACCCCGGACACCTGAATTCCGGGGTGCTTTGCGTTACGATACTCCGAACAAGGGGACTGCATCCCTTGCGCCTCGAAAGCGGCTATCCACATAAGGCAAAAGGCGCGACCACTTTCATCACGCCTTTTGCTTTTGTTACTGTCTTACGAACACCCCGCTAAACTGCGGGAGTGTTTTTTTATTTATACATTATAATTTCACATAAACAAAAGGCTCCTGTCTAAGACAAGAGCCTTTATTAATAAGTTAAGTATATTAAAGTTTAAATGTTTTATAGATGTCTTTCTTTGTTGCGAGAACAAGAATTGTATCGCCTGCGGAAAACATTGTATCAGCAGAAAGGGTGATGTCAAGCATACCGTTTCTCTTTTTGCCGATTATGTTTATATTGTGCTTTCTGCGAATATCAAGGTCGCCAATTGTTCTGCCTATCCATTCATTAGGAACATCAACTTCAAACAAAGCAAAGTTTCCGCCAAGCTCCATATAATCAAGAATGTGGTCTGAACTGCACTTGATAGCCGCCCATTCAGCAACCTGCTTTTCAGGGTAAACAATCTGGTCTGCACCGTTTCTGAGCAGGAATTTTGCGTGAACATCGTTTGACGCTCTTGCCACAACTACTCTGCCGCCAAGCTCTTTGATAAGTGATGTTGTTTCAAGAGAGTCCTGGAAGTTATCGCCGATAGTAACAAAGCAGATGTCAAAATCGGGAATGCCGAGGCTTTCAAGAAATTCAACCGATGAAGAGTCGCCTATCTGAGCGCTTTCAACATAGGGGAGAATCCTGTCAATTCTCTCTTCATCAGTATCAACAACCATAATTTCGTGGTCAAGCTCGCTAAGCTTTCTTGCAAGATGTGTTCCGAACTGACCTGCGCCGATTAACAATATAGATTTCATAGCTAAATCCTCTTTTTAATTAACCCACAGCAACCTTTTCCTGCGGATATTTTGAATATTTTTTCATTGAGTTGCTCAATGTTGCATACATAAGAGTAAGTCCGCCGACTCTGCCGAAGAACATAAGCATAATAAGTATTAATCTTGAAGATGCGTGAAGTGACGGCGTTATTCCGAGTGTGAGTCCTACTGTGCCGATTGCCGATGCCGCTTCGTAAAAACAGTCAAGCAGGGGAAGATTTTCTGTCTGAGCAATTATAAGCGAGCCGCCGAGGAACAGCATCAAATACATTGAAAGTACTGCCGCAGCATAGCGAACGCTGTTTATCGGAATGCGGCGTTTGAATGATTCTGCGTCCGTGCGTCTTTTAAATACGGAGATGGAGGACGCAAAAAGTACAGCCACCGTTGTGGTTTTCATACCGCCGGCAGTTGAACCGGGCGAGCCGCCTATCAGCATAAGCATAACCATAAGCATTTTGCTGACTTCGCTCATGGCGTCAAGGTTAACTGTGTTGAAACCTGCCGTTCTCGGTGTAATCGTCTGAAACAGGGAAGCGAGAACTTTGTCGCCTGCCGACATTGTGTTCCAGTAATCACGGGAAAATTCAAAGCAGTAAAAATAGAGAAACGGAACAGCTATGAGAATTGCTGTTGTTGCAAGAGCAATTTTGCTTTGCAGTTTGTATTTTTTTAAATGAATGCCGTTTGTGCGCATATCGTCCCAAGTAACGAAGCCGATACCGCCGAAAACGATTAGAAATGTTATAACAAGATTTATTACGGGGTTTGAATATAAAGAGGTGAGTGAGGAAAACTCGCCTTTTGCGCCCATTAAGTCAAATCCAGCGTTGCAGAATGCCGAAATGGAATGGAAAACAGAGTACCAAAGACCCTTTAAAAATCCGTAATCGTCATAAAAAACGGGAAACATTACAAGAGCGCCGAGTATTTCCGTAATGGCGGTTGTTGCAACAATAAATTTAGTGAATTTTATTACAGTTCCGGGATTAGGGGCGGAAACGGATTCAAGCATTGTGTTTCTCTGTGAGAGGGAAACTCTGCGCCGTGAAATAAGCCCCAAAGTGACGGAAACGGTTATTACACCCATACCGCCTATTTGAATCAGCATAATAATTATTACCTGACCGAATACAGACCAATATGTCACGGTATCGTGAACGACAAGACCTGTAACGCATACTGCGGAAGTGGCTGTGAAAAGGGCGTCAAAAAAGCTTGCGCCCTGACCGTCCCTTGTTGCGAACGGCAGGCAAAGGAGCAAAGCTCCGAATAAAATCACACCGGCAAAGCCGAGAATTATAATCTGAAAAGCTGTTAATCGTTTGATTTTTTTCAGCTTTGGAAAAACGGAATTACTTAGTTCAGCTTTCAATTCTAATTATCCTCTTTAAAAAATTCAGTTTTTTCAGGCAGTGTAATCAAAGCGCCTAATTTTTCGTTGTATTCAGGCGGATTCCAATGGCAAGCGCCGCTGCAGCTTGTAAATGTCATTTCGCCGAATTTGATTTCACCGCTATTGAGGCGGTATAAATCAACTCTCACATGGGCAAATCCATTAGAAAGAGTTTCGGCAATTTTAAGCATTTCATCAAGATTTTCTGGCTTTTCAACATCACGGCGAAGTCTTGGGTGGTCATAAACAAAATCAAGCTTGTTCCACTCGGTGTCAAAAAACGCCATTTTTAAACCGCTTATATTTCTTTCAGACAGAAACTGAATATACATCGGTTTTCCGTTGAAGCACCAAAACTTGTAATCATACAGGTCCTTGTTGTCATTTTCAAGATATTCTTCCGCTATTATAAGAGGCTCAATATCTCTGTACTGGGGTTCGATTCCCCAGCGGTAAGCGAAATTGACTTTCATCCATTTTTGGAATTTAAAGCGGGCGTCGCTCCTGTTGAAATTTGACTTGTCTGGTACGATATAGTTGAAACCGCAGCCGTGATTTGTTTTCAAAACAAATTTATCAGGCAGGGAGTCAAAGTCGATATCGTAGAAATTATGCCACACTCCGAGAAGCTTTGTCAAGTACTTTTCGCCTATTTTATCTTTTACCCAATCACGAACAAGATATTTGTCTGTAAGCTGTGTTTTGAGCGGAGTTGTGTCATATACTTTAAGCCACTGAATTTTCTGGTTATAGGTAATGGGATTTTCAAGGTCAAGCGTTTCGCCTGTTGCCGTTTTAAACCAGTCTTTGAGTTCCTGCACATAATATTTTGCAGGAGTGCTTTTATAATATTCGGCTTTTTCTGCCTTTAAATAATCCCTAACATTGTCCCTGCAATATGTTGCAATGCTTGTTGTAGTTCTAAGTTTTTCGGAAAGCTCTTTATTGCTTTTTTGAAGCTCTTTTAATGTGCTTTCAAATTCGCTTATACTTTTCTGCTGTTTTTTTACAAGCTTTTTTAATTCCTTTAACTCTTTTTCTGTATTCTTTTTATTTTTCTGAAAACGGGAATAGTTTACGGGAATGAATTTTTTTAAAACAGATTTAAAGCTCATACTTTTTTCCTCAAGATAATTATTTTAAGAAAAGCTTTTCGTATTCCTCATATTCCTTTTTGTTATAAAAATACGATTTGTCTTTGCCCTCTATGCCAAGGTCTTTCCACCATTCGTTTTTAAGCTTGTCATAAAGTGTGTTGTAGGTGGGTTTTGCAAGTGTTCTCAAATTCCACAGAGAGAAGTGAAGGGCGTAATTGATATAGTCCTTTTCAAGTTCGTTGTAAATACCCTCGCTTTTAAGTCTGTCCCTCAAAGCGCAAAGCGCCTTGTAAAAGCAGTCCCACGATTTTTCACGGGTGTTTGAAAGGGATGATTTATTGTTTCTTCTCTGGTGTGCAAGAATTTTACCCTTTTCAACGCACGCAATGCGTTTTGAAAGGGCGATTGCGGAAAAAACAAAGAGCATATCGTTGCTTGTGCGCTGTTCCTGAAACCAAAGGTTTTGTTCAAGAACCCATTCTCTGTTATAGAGCTTGTCCCACGCCCAGCCTACGAAAACTTTAAAAATATTATCCGTCATAGCTCGTCTGCCGAAAGGCTCGTACGGCGGAATTTCAGGATATCTTAAAGTCCACGAAACATTTTTATATTCGTTTGTGTCCTCAAAATACTGGTCGCTCTGGAAAACAACAAAGTCCGCCTTGGTAGCCTCTGCTTTGTTGTAAGCCTCTTCAAGCATATTCGGCTCAAAAAAGTCGTCCGAATCAAGGAAAGAGAGATATTTTCCCTTTGCCCTGCGCAGTCCGTTGTTTCTCGCTGCGCCCGCACCGCCGTTTGCCTGCTGAACGGGTACAAAACGGCTGTCTTTTTCTGCAAACTCTTTTACGATTTCAAAAGAGGAATCGGTTGAACCGTCATCAACGCAGATTATTTCAATATCCTTGAGCGTCTGATTTGCAACGCTTTCAAGATTCTGTCTTAAATATTTTTCAACATTATAAACGGGAATTATAACGGAAACCTTAATATCAGTCATTTTTCTGGTAACCTTTCCTCATCTTGTTTATTCTTCTGTAAATCTTTTTCGCAAGTTTCTTAAATCTTACGGGGATATACATTATTGCTCTGCCCACACGGTATGACTTTGAACGCTTAATTTTATCAAGTTCAGCCTTAACCTGCTTGAAATTGTTGTTTGTGCTCGTGCTTCCGTTGTTCATCGGAAGCGCCTTGATTTTATAATACATTGCAGGCTGGTTGATAAGAAGATTTATATTGTCTCTTTCGCCGGGGGTGAAAAGATTGTCGTCCATCTCGCCGAGGTCGCGCGCTCTCTTCATCTCCTTTGAGAAGCGGTCAACATAGTCCTTTTTAAACTCGTTTGATATTCTGCGAAGAGTTGTAAGACCGTTGTGGTATCTTTTCAGCGTGTAATATGATTTAAAACGCTCCCATGTTTCGGGATATTCCATAAGAACATCTCTGATGTGATCGTATTCAACATTGATGCAGTAGATTTTCTGAACATTTTTAACAGAGCTGTTCGGATTGTCACGCCTGTTCATATAATAAGGCTTGTCTATAATCATCGCCCTTGTTGCGAATGCGAATGTCTGGAACCAGAAACCGTTATCCTGGAAAGACGCACCCGGTGTTTCGTTGTGGCGGATGTTGAATTTATCAAGGAAAGACTTTTTGTAAATTCCCGACCATGTGTTCATTATGAAACGGATTGCCTCGGGAGTATGGCTTGGGTCAAAAACTTTATTATAATACTTGTCCGTGCGGTCAAGATGGTTGTAGCTTAAAAACATATCGCCGTTTGTAGCACGCTCAAATCGGTAAAAGTCCGCTTTTACGAAATCAAGGTCGTTTTCACTTGCGATTTTATAAAGGTCGCCGAACATATTTACGGGCACAAAATCATCAGGCTCAACAATGCCGATGTATTCGCCCGTAGCCTTGCTCATACCGATGTTCATACCAATGCCGTAACCGCCGTTTTCCTTGTCAACAAGAATAATACGGGGGTCTTTTTCGGCATAGCTTTTGAGAATTGCAAGCGAGCCGTCAGTAGAGCCGTCGTTAATACATATAATTTCAATGTCCTCAAGCGTCTGATTAGTAATGCTTTCCATACATTCAGTGAGATAAGGCTCAACATTGAATGTTGGAACGATTATTGAAACCTTTGCCATAATAGTCTTTATTCTCCTTAAAATTCGTTGTTAACTGCCTCAAGCGCAGCCTCTATAACCTTGTCCATATCGTAATACTTGTATTTTCCGAGTCTGCCGCCGAAAATAACATTCTTTTCATCATTTGCAAGCGCTTCGTATTTAGCGTAAAGGGCGTTGTTTTCATCGTTGTTTATGGGGTAGTAAGGCTCAATGCCAACGCTCCATTCTGATGAATACTCTCTTGAAATAACTGTGCCCTTGCCCTGACCGAATTCAAAGTGCTTGTGCTCAATGATTCTTGTGTAGGGAACTTCTCTTTCGGTGTAGTTTACAACGGCGTTGCCCTGATAGTTGTCAACATCTTCAAGATATTCCGTTTCAAAGCGTACTGTTCTGTACTGAAGCGCGCCGAATTTGTAGCCGAAATACTCGTCAATATTTCCTGTGTAAACGATTTTCATATCGGAAATATCGTTTTCCTTTTTGAAATCCTCAAATGAGGTGTTGAGAAGCACATCAATGCCGTCAAGCATTTTTTCTATGATTTTTGTGTAGCCGCCGATGGGTATGCCCTGATAGCGGTCGTTGAAATAGTTGTTGTCATAGGTGTATCTAACGGGCAGTCTTTTGATGATGAAAGCAGGAAGCTCTGTGCAGCTTCTGCCCCACTGCTTTTCTGTGTAACCTTTTACAAGCTTTTCGTAAACATCTTTGCCGACAAGGGAAAGCGCCTGTTCTTCAAGGTTTTTAGGGTTTTCAATATGGTATTCTTCCTTCTGTTTTTCAATAATAGCCTTTGCCTCGGCAGGAGTTCTTATGCCCCACATTTTTGAGAATGTGTTCATATTGAACGGCATATTGTAAAGCTCGTCCTTATAAACCGCAATGGGGGAGTTGATGTAGTTGTTAAACTCCGCAAAACGGTTGATATATTCCCACACCTCTTTGTTGCTTGTGTGGAAAATATGAGCGCCGTATTTGTGAACATTGATGCCGTGCACATTTTCGCAGTAGATATTACCTGCAATGTGGTCACGCCTTTCAATAACAAGGCATTCTTTTCCCCTCTGCTTTGCCTCATAAGCAAAAATTGCTCCGAAAAGTCCGCTGCCGACTATTAAATAATCGTATTTTTTCTCCATATTTTTTCTCCCTTTTAGTAGACAGGAAAGCCTCGCTTTCCCGAATGAGTTTCTGCCGTTTATTTAAAATGCAAAAGCTTTTTGCCCTTTTCATAAAGCTCGCTGTTTGCAGGAAGCAGTCTTGCAATCCTGCGTGCCAGCCTTATTTTTAGAGTTTTTTCAGCCTTTTGCTTGTAAAACAGATTTTTTGCGTTTTCTTTTCTGTATTTATACATAAGAAATTCTGCAAGGGTGTGTTCCTCAATGAATTTCATATCTTCAAAATCGCTTTTGAAATAGCAGTATTCGTCATACAGATGATTTTTTATATCGAAAAACTCAAACGCCTCGTTTTTAACATTGTCATAAGCGGCTTTAAGCGAATTTTCCTCTCCCTGAATGACAATGCCCCTGATAAGACCGTTGAAAAGTCTGTTGTAAAAGCTTTGAAGCGCTTTTTCGGAAATGCCTTTTTCAGTTATTTCCGTATATATCTTGGCGTAAGCCTTAAATGTGCAAAGCGGGTCGCTTGAAGCCTTGCCCGTAATGCTTTCGCTGTTGTTGACTCTGTAATATATAAGCGGCGTCATAACATATGTTATGCGCTTTGCGTAATACATACAAATCATTGAAAAATAAGTGTCGTTTGAATTGCGCAGATTTTGAAATTCAATCTTGTTTTCCTTAATGAAATCTGCCCTTATAATTTTGTTCCACGGCGCTCTTGCCGCCATGTTGAAAATATAGTCGGGCGCTGTTTCAATAGAAAATACTTCTTCCCTCGGAAGATAGCGCTTTTTTAAAATAGTTTCGTCAACTGCGCAGGATTTAGTTTCGTTGTCATAAACATAAGCGGAGCAAAGGCAGATGTCAGCTTTCTCCTTTTCCGCTTTTTTATAAAGCGTTTCAAGGGCTGAAAGGTGGAAAAAATCATCCCCGTCCCAAAAGGCAAGGTATTTTCCGCGCGCCTCTTCAATTCCTCTGTTTCTTGCCGCGCCTGCAAAAAGATTTTTTTGGTTAAAAACCTTTAATCTTGCGTCTTTTTCGGCAAAACGGCTCAGAATTTCAGGCGTGTTGTCCGTTGAGCCGTCATCAACGCAGATAATTTCAATATCTTTGAGCGTCTGCTGTGTAACGCTGTCAAGGCACTTTTCAAGATATTTGCCCGCATTGTATACGGGTATTATAACGGATACTTTAATATCTTCCATAGTTTTTCCTTAAAGGCACATACTGCCACCATATAATTGACTTTATTATATATTATAATAAAAAGAGTGTCAATTACCAAAACATTAAATTACTATAAACGAATGTTTTTTCAAAATTTATTAACAGTTGCTAATGTGTATTGTTTATGTTAAAATGATTTTGTTATTTGCGGCAAAATTATGACATCACGGTGAGAATATGAATGTTTCAGAAGAATTTAAAAAGAGATTTAATACCACAGAAACACCGCTTTCTGTTTACTGCCCTTACAGAATTGCGCCCGTAGGCGCCCATTCTGATTATCAGCACGGTCTTATTTCAGGCTTTGCGATAGATGAGGGCGTAGAGCTTTGTTTTTTACCCACGAATGACGGCTCTGTTAAGCTTTACAGTGCAAATTTTGAGGGTGCGGCTGAGTTTTCGGCTTATGAACTTCCGCAGAGGTCTTATACTTGGGGCGACTTTGCAAAGGCGGCGTTTGTTTCTCTTAAAAGAAAGCACAGAATTGATAAGGGTCTTATAGGTCTTATCTACGGCAGTCTGCCTGTGGGCGGCCTTTCATCATCTGCCGCTGTGCTTATTGCGTATATCTGCGCAATCTGTAAAATCAACGATGTTAAGCTCACTCCTGCCGAGCTTATTGATTTTGCCCTTTATGCAGAGCATGATTATCTTGAAATGAATGTCGGCAAAATGGATCAAAGCTGTGAGGTTTATTCTAAAAAAGACCATCTTCTTTTCCTTGATACGCTTGACGATTCCTATAAACTTATCCCCACAAGCGAAAAAATGCCGCCCTATGAATTTGCGGTAATCTTTTCGGGCAAGGAGAGAAAGCTTGCAAATACCGCTTTCAACTCAAGGGTTGACGAGGCAAAGGCGGCTTCATTTGCGCTTCGTGCTTTTGCAGGTATTCCGTACGGCAGTTTCAAGGATTCTTATATGAGAGATGTTCCGAGAGAGATTTTTGACGAGTATAAGAGCAAAATTCCGCCTGCTTGGCGCAGAAGAGCGGAGCATTTTTACGGCGAATTTTCCCGTGTTCAGCGTGGCGCTAAAGCGTGGGAAAACGGCGATATAAACGAGTTTGGCAGAATTATGTTTGAGTCGGGCCGCTCCTCAATTTATAATTGGGAAACAGGCTCGGCAGAACTTAAAACGCTTTATGAAATCATGCAAAAGTGCGATGGAATTTACGGCGGCCGCTTCAGCGGAGCAGGCTTTAACGGCTCTTCTGTTGCCCTTGTAAATCCCGATAAAAAGGAATACATAGAAAACTTCCTCAAAGAGGAGTATTTAAAAGTTTATCCGCAGTATAAAGATGATTTTTCAATCCGCTTCTGCAAAACGGCAGACGGCGTTAAAATCGACTGATAAATAACATTTAATATAAATAGAAAATCGGACAAGGTTTATGATTAAATTAAATGTATTGGCTTTGCTTGAGCAAAAGGGTAAAACAAAATATTGGCTGTATAAACAGTTGGGAATGAGTTATCAAAATTTCAACAAAATGGTAAATAATGAAACAAAGTCCATCCGTTATGATAATATTGAGGTTATGTGCCAGCTTCTTGAATGCACACCGAATGAACTTTTTCTGATTACTGAGGATTAAAAAAGTGTCGCCCGTTAAAAGGCGACACTTTTATTTTTTATTATTCTGATTTATTCTTCCCATTTCATAATGGTTTTGCCGAATGCCTTGCGGGTGTCCTTTTCAAAGGCGTTTTTGATGTCCGCAACAGTTCTCACCGTGTTAACGGAGCTTATGAGGTTGCCGAGATAGTCTATAATTTCAGGGTTTGTTTTATACATTTCAACCGTCTTTTTGAAATCGGCAACACCGCTTCTTGACGAGCCGAACATACGCAGACCTTTTTCAAGAATCATTCTTGTGTTTATCGGCACGGGGTATTCGGAAACGCCCATAATTGAAATCGTCCCCTCGGGTCTTATGAGGGAAATTATCTGCTCAATGGCAATCGGGCTTCCGTTTGAGCCTACACATTCAAATGCGTGGTCTATCTGCACGCCCTCGGGCACATTGCTTACAACATATGTTTCATCAGCAAATGTGAAATCGGAAAGCTTTTCAAAAGTAGTTCCGAAAACGATTATCTTTGACTCGGGAAACTGTTTTTTAAGAAACAGCGATGTGATATAGCCGAGGTTGCCGTCACCCCACACGCCGATAGAGTTTCGCCTTTTGTGGGCGATTTTATCAAAGCGTGAAATTGCGTGAACGGAAACGGAAACAATCTCCGTAAACGCCGCAACATTCATATTTATATTTTCGGGCAGGGCAACAAGCCTTTTCGGCGAAATTTCAACATATTCCTGCAAAAAGCCGTCCATAGTAGAACCGCAGAATTTTGATGAGCGCAGATAATTTTCGGCTATAACCTCGTCCTCTTCGCAGGCGAGATTAGGAACCATAACTACCTTGTCGCCGCTATTGAAAGTGCCTGTCGGGTCGAAAACAACCTCGCCCGCACCCTCGTGAATAAGCGCCATCGGCAGTTTTTCGGCAAGCACCTTTGCGTCCCTTGTGCCGAGATAATATCTCATATCCGCATTACAGATTGAAAGGTGCGTGGGGCGCACAACTGCGTTTTGACCGAAAAGCTCAATATCCTCAAAAGCTATCTCAAATCTTCTCGGCGCTGAAAGGCGGTAAACGGTGTTAATCATTCTTCTTCGTCCTCCAGCAGAGATTTGGCTACTCGCAAATCATACGGATATGTGATTTTAATATTAAAGGTCTCGCCCTCAACAAGCGCAACATCTTCGCCCTTAAGCACAAAGATTTTTGCGGCGTCTGTGAGAATTTCTTTTTCGCTGTCCGTAAGGCTGTTGTAAAGCTCTTTTAACTTCTTCGCCTTGAAAGACTGCGGCGTCTGACCCTGATACATAAAGCTTCTGTTCGGTATCTGTGTAATCGTTTTTCCGTTTTCGGATTCAACGATTGTGTCCGTTGCGGGAATAACGGTGTCGCACGCATCGTATTTTCTGCACGCCTCAATGTTTTCCTGAATAATTCTGTGCGTTACAAACGGGCGCACGGAATCGTGGGTAACTATAATCGTGTCATCATCAAGCACGCCGTTTTTCTCAATATAAGAAATGGCGTTCATAATCGTTTCGTTTCTTGTGTCTCCGCCCTCGCAAACAACAACCTTGTCCTTCGCAGGGGCAATATGTTTTTTTATAAGGTCTTTTGTGTGCTCAACCCACTGAGCAGGGCAGAGTACGATAACCTTTTCAAAATCAGGGCAGGTGAAAAATTTTTCAATCGTGTAAATAATAATCGGTTTGCCCTTTATGTTAAGATACTGCTTCGGTTTGTCGCCGCCCATTCGGGAGCCGACACCGCCTGCAAGCACAACTCCGTAAACCATTTTAATCTCCTTTATTTAAACTGAAGTATAAAATCTTTATTTGAATTATACCTATATACTATATTAAACTGCGATACATTTCAAGAATATTCTCTTTTGTGAGCGGTATGGGGTTTCTCTCCATAAGCATACTCATACTCTTTTCGGTGAGTTCCTCAATCTGCTCATCGGTTGTACAGCCTAATTCGGAAAGGCGTGTTCTCATTCCCATTTCCTTTTTCATCTGTGAAATTCTGTCTGCCATTTCATAGGCGTCTTTAAAACCGCACTGTCTTGCAAATGCCGCAAGTCTGCCGTCTTTGTCCGCATTGTCAGCGTTGAATTTCACAAAATAATCAAGCGTAAATGCGCACGCCTCACCGTGCGGAACGGAATAAATATTTGTAAGCGGGAAGGAGCAGGCGTGACTGCCCGTTGTCCTCGGGTGTGAAAACGCAAAGCCAGCAACAATGCTTGCCTGCGCCATTTTTTCTCTCGCCTCAAGGTTACTCGGCTCTTTGTATGCCGTTTCAAGATATTTGAAAACAAGTTTTGCAGAATATACGGAGCAGGCGGAGCAAAGCGGCTGATTGAGCGTGCTCCAGTAGCTCTCTATTGCGTGGCTGAGAACATCAAGTCCCGTGCTCGCCGTAATCTGCGGCGGAACGGTGAGGGTGAGTTCAGGGTCTATAACCGCAATCTTCGGGTACATAGCAGGGTCGTTCATCGGCGCTTTCAAATTCTTTTCGGTATCAGTAAGAACTGAAATGTTGGTGATTTCGCTTGCCGTGCCGCTCGTTGTTGCAAAAGCAATCATCGGGATAGCTTTCTGCGCTGAAACAGGTTTTCCGCCCGTGTGGTATGCACGGATAGAATCGTTTCCTTTTGCAATGCCGCACGCCGCTTTGCAGCAGTCCATAGGCGAGCCGCCGCCGAGCGCAACTGCAAAATCAGCCTTAATATTTCTCATAAGCGCAACGCATTCGTCAACATTATTCGTTGTCGGGTTGGGACGCACATTGCTGAAAACAGCTTTAATTTTACCGTTTGAATTTTTAACAAATTCATCTGCAAGTCCGTTTTTAGCAAAGCTTTTTGAGCAGACAAGCACACCGCATTTTCCGCCGATTTCATCAATATATTTTTCAATCTCTGTTCTTTTTCCGCTTCCGAAAACTATTTTAACGGGCAGGTTAAATTCCCATTCCATAACAACATATCCTTTCCGTGGTTTGTTTTTCAGGCGTCCGATTGTAAAATCAGACTTTTTATTAATTTTATCACTATTATATTTCTCATTCAAGTTGAAAAAGTAAATAATATGTTTTATAATAGCAACGCCGTCGGAAAACGGCGGAATTTCTTCAAAAAAATTACGGAGGAATTATGAAAAAATTATCTTATTTTCATACGCTTGCGGCGTGCAGTCTTGCCTATGTTTCTCAGGCTATTGCGGCAACATTTCTGCCGTTATTATTTGTTCAGTTTCAAAGTGAATTCGGATTAACTCTTGAAATGCTTTCGCTTTTGATAACCGCCACATTTTTCATTCAGATTATAGTTGACGGTATCTGCCCGTTTATCATCTCAAAACTTGGTTACAGAAAAACGATGATAATGGCAAGCGTATTTTCGGCTGTGGGATTTTCGGGCCTTGCTTGGATTCCGAATGTTCTGCCTAATGCATATCTCGGTATAATTTTAAGCACAGTTATATTTGCTATCGGTGCGGGAATTGACGAGGTGCTTGTTTCTCCCATCGTTGAGGCTTGCCCCACTAAAAACAAGGCGAAGTCAATGGGCATTGTTCATTCCTCTTTTTCGGCAGGGTGCGTTGCCGTTGTAATTATTTCAACAGTATTTTTCAAATTGTTTTCAATTGAAAATTGGCGTATCCTTGCGCTTTTGTGGTCTGTAATTCCGTTTTTCAATATCGCTTATTTCTGCTTTGTGCCCATAAGAACTCTTGAAGAGGAAAAGGGCAAGGGCAAAGTTTCGGATATGTTCAAAAATCCGCTTTTCTGGCTTCTCGGCATTATTATGGTTTGCGCAGGAGCAAGCGAGCTTTCAATGAGCCAGTGGGCGTCCGCATTTGCGGAAACGGGTCTCGGCGTTTCTAAAACAGTCGGCGACCTTTTAGGTCCGTGCGCTTTTGCCGTGCTTATGCTCGGCGCAAGATTGTTATACAGCAATTTTGCCGTAAGAATAGGTCTTATCAGAATTATGGCAGGCTGCTGCGTTTTGTGTATAATTTCTTATTTAATGGCGTCTCTTTCGGAAAATCCCGTTGTCGCGCTTCTCGGCTGCTGCCTTTGCGGTATTTCCATTGCTCCGCTTTGGCCGGGCACATTTTCTCTTGCAGGAAAGTATATTCCAAACGCCTCAACGGCAATGTTTGCGGCTTTTGCACTGCTCGGTGATTTAGGCTGTTCGGCAGGCCCCTCGGCTGTTGGAATTATCGCTCAGAATAACGGAAATAACATTTCTAAAGGACTTTTGTTTTCCATTATTTTCCCCATAATTCTTATAATATGCCTTATTTTTGTGCATTTTATTACAAAGAAAAAGGCTCACAGATAAAAATAAAATCATAAGTTGTCATTAAATAAAGATTTATAAATTTAAATCTTTATGATAATAAAAATATATACAATATTCGTA
>UQFL01000025.1 GCA_900540305.1 uncultured Oscillospiraceae bacterium
CGTCGGCAGCGTCAGATGTGTATAAGAGACAGAATTTAAATTTAATAATTTACTTGACATTAAAATAGCATTGATATATTATAAAATCAGGTAGGATGGAGGAATTTATGGACAAGTTTAGTAATTTAAGCGAAGAAAAAATTCTTTCACTTGCCAAAGAAGGAGATAATGAGGCAGTAAACTTCATTATCAGAAAATACAAGTACATAGCAGTTAAGGCTGCATCGGGCTGGACTAACGCCGCTGTTGAACCCGAAGACCTTGTTCAGGAAGGTATGATAGGTTTGCTTGCCGCAGTCAAGTCTTTTGAAGCTGAGAAAGGAAAAACTTTTCTTTCGTACGCTTACACTTGTGTTAATAATTCAATCCAAACGGCGCTGCGCAAGGTCAACAGAAAAAAGGATATTCCTAAAAACGATATTGTTCCCTTTGAAAAAGAATTTGTTGATGGGAAAACAAATTCTTTAAGCGCTGAAGATTCTTTCCTTGCTCAGGAAAGCGTATCAATGTTATTACAGCAGCTTGATAAAAGTCTCTCAAAATTCGAAAACGAAGTTCTGAGATTGTTTTTGGTTGGTTGCAGTTACAACGAAATCGCAGAAAGGCTTTATAAGTCCCCCAAAGCGATTGATAATGCTTTACAGCGAATCCGAAAGAAACTTAAAGAGGTTTCCTTCTAAATCCCAAAGCAAGGTTGCAAAACAACCGAATTATTTTTTGAGAGGTAAAAAATTATGTACGAAGACAAAACATTGACCTGCAAAGACTGCGGAAACGAATTTGTTTTTACAGCCGGCGAGCAGGAATTCTACGCTGAAAAAGGCTTTGAAAACGAGCCTCAGAGATGCAAGGCTTGCAGAGACGCCAGAAAAGCGGAAAGAAAAGCTGCAAGAGTTATGCATGATGCAGTTTGCGCAAACTGCGGTGCGGAATGCAAAATTCCGTTTGAGCCTAAGGACGACCGCCCTGTTTACTGCAGCACATGCTTTTCAAAGATTCAGGAAAACAAATAATTAAAAGCTGCCAAAAGGCAGCTTTTATTTTTGATAAAAAAACACTTGACAAGAGTTATTTCCTGTGATATTATATTCGAGCAGATACGGAGAGGTATCGAAGCGGTCATAACGAGGCGGTCTTGAAAACCGTTTGGCCAAAAGCCACATGGGTTCGAATCCCATCCTCTCCGCCATAAAAGGCACATTCGTTTGAATGTGCCTTTTTTCTTTTATTTCTGAAAAGAATCAACATCTTTCACAATGCTCCTCAGCGTCTTTTTTAGTCTTATGAAGAGTGTCATAAGGATGCTGCGGCGGAGCGTAAATTGAATAAAGCTTGAGCGGTGTTCTGCCTGTGTTGATAATATTGTGCAAAGTGTTTGCAGGGATAACGACTGCGCTGTTTGCATTAATATCTTCGCAAAAATCAACATTGCCGTTGCAATCCTTGAAAACAACTCGACCGAAACCGCTTTGAACACGAATAAACTGGTCTACATCAGGGTGTATCTCCTCCCCTATATCGCATCTGACAGGAATACTCATCAAAGTAATCTGCAAGTTTTCACCTGTCCACAACGCTGTTCTGAAGCAGTTATTCATATTAGTACAGCGGTTTATATTAAACGCCAAGGGCTTATTTCTGTAGTGCCCAAAGCATGAAAATTCTTTCTGATTTTTTCTGTTACTCACCGTTCACCTCCGAATAAAGGTTCACAATATTATATGAACATTACCCCTTATTCGTTACGGTAATATCAAAACTCACAGGATAAAACAGCGTTTTTAAGATTTTCAAGGTCTGTATTATCGGGATGGGTCAACGCTCTGTCAAAATTTGAAATCATCATCTGTTTTTGAGGAGAATCCTGCATAGATTCATATCTCTTGCGAACTGAAATCGGCATTTTTCCCTGACACATAAACTCCCCTGCCAACTTGCAGTTTGGGTTTAAATTTTCTTTGACGGCGGACAATATTTTTTCAAAATATTCCTTTGAACCGCCGAAACCTGCCGTACCGAAAAGAAATAGAGACTGTTTGTCAATCTTAGATATAAAATCTTTAAAATTATCGTCACAAGTACCTTTATCAGTCCAAAAGCCTGCAAAAATCACATCTGCTTTAAGTGCCTTGTTGTCAGGCACTCCTAAATATACGCACTCCTTTTCGGGTAATATTTTATAAATATAATCAGCAAGTAATTTTGTGTTTCCTGTTTTACTGCTGTAAACTATTGAATATTTCACAACAAGCGCTCCTTTCGTTCATTCAATAATATCATATATTTTAAAATGAATTTGTGTTAAATTGTTAATTTTTTTGAAAATTAAAACTTCAAGGCATAAAAAAAGAGAAACAGAAAAATCTGTTTCTCTTTTTTTGTCTCCGAGGACTTAAAAAGATGTCACGCTCTTTTTTGATTTGAGACTTGACCCACACAGTTTTATTTTTTAATCAAAGAGACGCAATATACTAAATTAGTCTGCTGCTACCTCCTTTAGAATTTTGTAGGTTCAGCTTAATTGTTTCTTCTTTCTGTATGTCAATATACTTAGTATACCGCCCGATGCAAGCAGTAGGGCAATGCACAATGCCATATTGCTGTTTTCTCCTGTTTCAGGAGAAGTAGAAGATACATGTTCCAAGTTAGCTATAGCATCCTCAATAGCTTTTGCCATAGCATCAACTTCTGCCTGTTCTGTAATATTCTTACCGCGCACTACTGCCGCAATAGCCGCTTCTACGCCGGAGAAATCCTTGTAGTCGTCCTTGTTCAAAGCATTAGCTTTCTCAATAGACATGTCCACCTTGCTGTAATCCGCGTCTTTATAGACAAGAGCAGCAATGGCATCTTCGATTGCCTTTGCCATTTCGTCAACTTTTGACTGTTCTGCAGCGCTTAACGAAGTATCAACACTTTCTATTGCTTGTTTCAAAACAGATACTGTTTCATCAGTGTAAATGAAAATATCCTGTGGAACCTTATCTAATGCAGCATTTACTGCCGTGTAATCAGCCAACCTGTATTTTAAATCCCAACTGAAAGTCGGGTGCTCTATTCCTTCTACCCATTCAACTCCCTGTGAGGCATTATTTTGCAACGAAACGAGAATATCGTTGTCTGTAAAATCAGTTATAGCCTTTGCACAAGGTGTTGGATCAAAGCCCGTATCAATAGCAAGACTACCCTTATCTAATTTCGTAATGACACGATACCCATTATCACTTTCTTTATAAAAACAGTCAGCAACTGTTGGGGTTCCTGTCAGATGAGCAATCACAGCAGTATATTCCTTTTCTGCACTTGATATATCGCTGCTTACCATCATGCAATTATTGATTTTAACATTTTCTTCTACATTATTGTTGTAACCAACAGCCAATAACCCTCCAATTGTAGACTCCGGATCTTCGCTAACGATTGAGCCGTTAAACCAGCAGTCTGAAATCAAAGAAGTTTCTCCGGCATTTAACCATTCGCCGACCAATCCTCCGACACTATCACTATATTCTGAATTTCTGCTAATGATGTTTGCGTCAGAACCGCATCCAATAATTTGTGTACCTTGCATACATGATCCTGTAATTCCGCCAGCGCTTCGCCAACCATTGACGCTTTCTACAGTGCCGGATGTATAACAGTTTAAGATCTTGCCGTTTTCTACTAATGCAGCTATGATGCCTATGTGCATACTGTAATCATTGGCGCTCAAATCCGCATCTACAACATTCAGATTCTTAATTACACCGCCCTGCACATAGCCAAAAAGCGAGTCGAAAGGATCTCTGTCTGTCCCATGACGGTTCAAGTTGTATATCGTATGTCCTTGTCCGTCAAATGTTCCTTTAAAGAAATAACCATCATCTGTATTCCTGTTTGTAATCGGTGTCCAAGGATAATCTCCAAGATCTAAGTCGCAGTCTAAATATATGGTCTTATTCTCAAATGTATTACCAGTAGACGCACCGGTATCAATTCCAATATTTGTAAGTTCTGCAAGTCCCGCCAACTGCTCTGCAGTTTTGATGTGAAATTCTGTATCGGTTTCATTATACCAGCTTGTATCAGCTGTTCCGTCCCATACATCTACCTCATTTTCCGCTGCATAGGCAATTGTTGGTAGTAACCCGAAAATAAGCATTACAGAAAGTAACGCCGCTAACGTTCGATTACATAGTCTGTGTTTCATAAATTTTCCCCCTTAAAATTTTTTTCTTTTACAAACAGCTTCAATGATGTGCGTATTGCACCAAGCTGTAAATTCAGATAATCTTCATCTTGAAACAAAGCGTAATGAACACACGCACGAACAAAAATATAAGTCATACCTTGAATAAATTCCGCAGGCATACCGAGCTTTTCGGAAAGTAACACAGCATATTCGTGATAACGAATATTAACGCCTTTAAAAAACTCTTTGCCGTATTCCCCATACTTCGGACTTGCATAAACCTGATACATAAAGCGGTATTTTGCGCCGTGTAGTTTTGAAGTAAGATAAGGCATTTCCCTTAAAAAGCGCTCAATATCTTCAAAACTCTTAGGTGCATTAGCCATGAAATCATCTTCCACTTTAGCCATACAATGTGCTGTTGATTCAACTACAATATTGTCTTTTGAGCCAAAATGATAAATCAATGCGCCATTTGTAATACCGCAGGCTTCTGCCAATTTGTGCATTCCCGTGTTTTCAAGACCGTATTTACAAAAGGTGTCAAAACATATTTCTAAAAGTTCTATTCTTCGTTCAGGATTGCGTTTAGGACCTGACATTCAACTCCTCCTTCACTAATTATTTACTAACCAGTCAATAATTACAATTTTATTATAACAAATACAGAAAAATTGTCAATGAGTTTGTTAAATATTTGTCAAATATTTTTTACAACTAATCAGCATATTATATTCTTTTGCTAAAAAAATACAAAAGGCGTATGGATATAAACATTCCATACGCCTTTAAAATTTTCGCTGTTATACATTTATAAAATGCTCATAAAATCACGAAAAGCCTTGATAAATCAAGGCTTTTCGTTTGGCATTTATCAATGCCTTATTGGCGCAGATGGAGAGATTCGAACTCTCGCGGCAGTTTCCCACCCTACGCCCTTAGCAGGGGCGCCTCGTCACCAGCTTGAGTACATCTGCAAAACTGTAACTTTAACACACTCTGTCAAGTTATAACACCTAATCGGTGCTTAAATAATATAACAAAAATATTCTTAAATGTCAACACAAAAATTAATATATAATTCGCACATTTTTTACATAAACTATTTATGGTGATGGATATGAATAAAAAACTATTTATTTTTGAACTGTGCGGATTTGTATTTGTTTCTGTTTTGGGCACTTTGTGCCACTTTTTCTTTGAATGGAGCAATGAAAGTACGGCAGTAGGCATTTTCTGCCCCGTCAACGAGAGCGTATGGGAGCATCTTAAATTATTATTTTTCCCTTATATTATATGGAGCATAATTGAATTTTTCGCCCTCAAAATCAAAGGAAATTTCTTTTTCTCAAAACTTTGCGGCAGTATTTCGGGAACGCTGACAATCCTGTTCATTCATTACACATACAAGGGCGCAAGCGGAATGGAAAGCATGGTTGCTGACATAATATCATTCTTCGCAGGCGTTGCTGTTTCATTTCTTATCAGTTATGCAATTATCAAAAATGTAAAGCAAGGAAGTATGTTCAGAGAAATTGCGAGCGCAGCGGCACTAATTGCCGTTGCAGGACTGTTTATATTGTTCACTTTTGCCCCGCCCCTTATCCCGCTGTTTGAAGACCCTAAAACTCTCACATACGGTATATAAACATAAAGCCGCACAAGGAAATATCCTTATGCGGCTTTATTAATAGGTATATTAGTTATTATGACCTCTTTTAAAGCGTTTTTTGCCTTCTTCGCGGAAAGCGTCAATACCGCCTTTTTCATCATAAAGTCTTGCAGCTTCAAGACAAATGTCAAGTGACAGATTGATACAATCTTTATCCATATTATCAGGTGTATCAAGTCTTGTATGATAATAAGTTTTCGGGTCATGGTTAACACCGCAGAAGCCTGAAGCAAGAAGTCCGTAACGGCTGAAGCCCTCAGCGTCAATAGCGCCGGGATAAATATCTGTTTCTTTCATTTCTATTCCGCAGTTTACGCCTGCTTCATAGATAAGTTCTGAAACAGCATTTGAGTTCTTCTGTGTTCCCGTACAGCCCTGTGAATAAATCTGAAGCTGTTCAATCTCACGCATGGTATCCATTGCGATAAATACCGTTTCAACCTCGGAAAGTTCATCTTTATGAGCTTTAGCGTAAGCAACAGAACCTCTAATACCTGCTTCTTCTGAGCCTGCAAGGAAAGCGCAAACCTCAGTATTTTCAAATCTTTCATCGTTATCAGCCATCTCTTTGAGAACACCCATAGCTATGAAATCAGCCGTGAGGTTATCGTTTGCACCGTCAACGATTACTTTCCAGTTAATAAAGAAGCAAATTGCAATAAAGAACGGAACAAGAATTAATTGAATAATTCCGCATACAAGCCAAAAACTACTTACATATGAGCCGCCTGTGAGCGAATATATAAGCCATACTATATTAAATATGCCGAGCACAATAACTCCGCCGATAGAGCCGCCCATTACAGGTGCAAGGCTTTTAATACCTCCGTGAAGAGAATATGTCCATTCATTTGCTGCGTCTGTATGACCTGCAAATATAATTCTTCTCTTTACCTCGCCCTTAGGAGCACGGCGAGCCATAACATTGCGGGATGTTTTTTTAGGAAACAGGAAATCAACATATTCCCTATACATAAGAAATTCAAAAACCAAGCAAGAAATTGCGAGCCAAACAATTATAGTTGATACTATTGCAAGACCGGGACCGGAAATAACACCCTTATATGTAAGCCAATAAAACAGCACGGAAAGTATACCCATGCAGCCTGAAGGCGGAATCCATCCCATAAACGCACCGAAATGAACAGGAAAATCCTCCATTTCTACTGAATCAGACCACTTTTCAAGCTCCCCTTTTAAATATTTCTGAGCTTTTCTTTCACTATGTGAGCCTGGCGCTCTTTCTTTAAAATTTTCGCAGACATAACGAATGCCGTCTACCATGTACTTCTGTGTAGCTTCAGAAGCACCTTTAGTAAGCTTCATAAATACAGCCCCTTCCCCAAATTTTATAACTTGATTATATTACAAATTGAAATATTTTGCAATAACTCTCTGTAATTTTATAATTTTTTCTGTTGTGAATTGTTGCTCACAACAATGTATAAAAATATTATAAAAATTGTATAATAATTTTACTTATGCATATTGCAATTTTTTAAAACTTGTTAATTGTCAACAAAAAACAGAAATGATAAAATATACAAGTAAAAAATTTACAGCTTAGGAGAGGATAAATATGAGTATCAAAAACGAATATCTTGCAGGACTCATGGAAAGAGTTATCAAGAGAAATCCCAACGAGCCCGAATTCCATCAGGCAGTTGAAGAGGTTCTCGAATCACTCGAACCAGTTGCGGAATCTCACCCCGAATACATCGAAAAAGGCGTATTCGAGATGATAGTAGAGCCTGAGAGAATAATCAAGTTCCGTGTTCCCTGGGTTGACGACAACGGCAACATCCAGGTAAACAGAGGATACAGAATTCAGTACAACAGCGCAATCGGTCCCTATAAGGGCGGACTTCGCTTCCATCCCTCAGTATATGAAGGAATTATCAAATTCCTTGGCTTTGAGCAGATTTTCAAAAACAGCCTTACAGGTCTTCCCATCGGCGGCGCAAAAGGCGGTTCAGATTTCGACCCCAAGGGAAAGAGCGATATGGAAGTTATGCGTTTCTGCCAGAGCTTTATGACAGAGCTTTACAGACATATCGGTGCAGACACTGATGTTCCCGCTGGCGACATCGGCGTAGGCGCTCGTGAAATCGGATTCCTTTTCGGACAGTACAAGAGAATAGTTAATCAGAACAACGGCGTTCTCACAGGTAAGGGTCTCAACTACGGCGGTTCTCTTGTTAGAACAGAGGCAACAGGTTATGGTCTTTGCTATTACACAGAAGCTATGCTCAATGACCACGGCACTTCATTCAAGGGCAAGAAAGTTGTTATTTCAGGTTCAGGCAATGTTGCTATTTACGCTTGTGAAAAAGCAACACAGCTTGGCGCTAAAGTTATCACAATGAGTGACTCTGACGGTTATATCATCGATAAGAGAGGTATTGACCTTGCTCTTGTTAAGGAGCTCAAGGAAGTTGAGAGAAAGAGAATCAGAGAGTATGTAACTTATCATCCCGAAGCTGAATACCACGAGGGTTGCAGCGGCGTTTGGAGCGTTAAGTGTGACATTGCTCTTCCCTGTGCTACTCAGAACGAGCTTGACGGCGAAGCTGCTAAGCTTCTTATTGAAAACGGCGTAATGGCTGTTTGCGAGGGTGCTAACATGCCTTCTACTCCCGAAGCTATTCTTGAATTCCAGAACAACAATGTTCTTTTCGGACCTGCAAAGGCTACAAACGCAGGCGGCGTTGCTACTTCTGCTCTTGAAATGTGCCAGAACAGCTCTCGCCATCCGTGGGATTTTGAAACAGTTGACAAAGAGCTCAAGAGCATTATGGAAAACATCTATACAATGAGCTGCGAAGCTGCAAAGAAATACGGCGTTGAAGGCAACCTTGTTGCTGGCGCAAATATTGCAGGCTTTATCAAAGTTGCAGAAGCAATGCTTTGCCAGGGTATTGTTTAATATAAAACATTATATATAGAATAAACCGCCTTTATGCAATCAGCATAAAGGCGGTTATTATTTGCTTTTCAACAATAAAAAACCTCGGAATAAACCGAGTTTTTTATATTTTTCAAAAATATCTTATCATACTAGCCTGAGTATGATATAATTATATCAGAAAGTGAGGTGAAAAAAACGATTAAGTTAATATCAAGTATAGCCAACTTAATAAGCTCGCTGTTAGCGTTATTAACAGTATCATAGCTTACAAGTTGGCTAAACACAAATAAGGGACAAGAGCAAAAACTCTCCTAACCTTAAATATATTATAACTCAATCAATAAAAATATGCAAGCATTATCATTGATAATCAGTATCGTTGCGCTTATTATAAGCGTAGCAGCATTCGTAACTATACTGAAAAAAAGGAAGTGACACCAATGCCAGAAGAAAAAAGAAAAACAACAACTTCATCCGCTGTTAAACGCAGATACAACGACAAAGTTTATTCCGTTGTCAAAGCTGAATTGCCAAAAGAATTAGTTGCAGAATTCAAAGAACTTTGCAAGGAAAAAGGCGTTTCGCAGGCAAGCGTTATAAAAAACGCTTTAGAACAATTTATCAATGAAAACAGAGCATAAAAAAATGCCCTCGGCGAAAACCGAGGGCTTTTGTACTATTTAAGGCACTTAGTCAAAACTGTACCTTTTATTTTTTTCTTTTCCTTTGTAACGCCCTGAATTTCAGTGCGTTCTGCGGTTTCGTCAAATTCGCCTACGAGCTCGACTTTTGTACCGTTCGGAATTATTCCGAGTACTTCTCCGTTTTCATCACGAACATTGACACCAATATAAGGTTTTTCAGCGTCAACCGTCATTTTTACGGTCTTTTTCTTTTCAGCCATTATTCAACACCTCCGTCATAAACTACAAAGCCTGTCTTATAATCGTCAGAGCCGTCAACCTTGTATGCAACAAGATACATTCCGTCGATTTTGGCAAGGCAGGTGCAGCTCTCATTTTTATTGAGTGAGCCGATAATGGTTTTCTTATCAACATCGGCGTAAACTGTTTCAGAAGTTGAGCCGTTTTTATAATTCTTTCCGCCTTTCGGTGCTGTCTTGATACCGCCCGAATACTCTACAAAGCCTGCCGTTGCGTGTTTGCCACCGTCGGATGTTGTGACAATGAGATAGTTTCCGCCATATTTTCCGTAGCACCAAGCACCGACACGAGGATTAATATCCTCAAATTTATCACTCAAATTTGATTTTCTGAAGAACTTCTCTTCTGTTGAACCATTAAGCCACTGAACTCTGTTTGAATATGGTGTTGTACCTTTATTTGAAATTCCACTCTGGTCTTTCGGGCGAAGCACACCGTACACATTATCATATCCGTGCTTCACTTTATGCATTTTCTTTCCATTCCAGTTCTGGTCATATGAATAGAAATATGAGGTTGTGCCCTCACCTGTGCAGATAGCTATATGTCCACATCCGCTGCCCACTTTTCCGTTCCACACCATTATATCGCCCTTCTGCGGAACAAAGGACGCAGTATTTGATATTTTGGTGAAATTGTTTTTAAGCTCTGATATTTTTTCAAAATTCAGCCAGTAGTACTTTGCATTTCCCCAACTGCCTGCTTTAATGCCGAACACTTTATCAAGATACAGCTTAATGAGGTCAACACACTGCACACCATAAGCACCGTCATAATCTGTTCCCTTGCCGTTATATGTAGATACAAACTTTTCAAAAGTCATTGAGCCCGCTCCTGTTTCTCCTGATTTAAGGCTCTTAAGAAATTCATCCGCCTTGATTGCGGCTTCTGAAAAGCTGTTGTTTTTCCAAAAGCCAACAAGCACCATTGCAACTTCAATAAACACTTCGACATAAGCAGCAACCGTGCCCTCTTCAATGTCAATTACTGGCTTACCGATTGCTTTCAGAATGAAATTGATTACTACAATTACAATCATTATTGTTCTGACTATTGTTCCTGTTGTGATTTTCATATTTATACCTCCAATATTATTTATTTTTAAAATGTAAATCTTTGATGTCTTCAAACATCTTTGTTACCATTCCGTTACCACCGAGAGCGTGATATGCCTCATACATCTCGCAGAAGTTTTGATATGCGTATGTAGGTATCTCGCCTTTTTTCATATATTTATCGTGATAATCAATAAGCTGAACACGCAAGAGCAACATTGTTCCTTTGCTATTTGCACTTCTATCCCTTTTCTGACGCTTCAGGAGCCATACAATATATCCCAAAATAATGGGTAGTGATACGGTACAGATTTCTAATAAGTATTTCAACTTAACCACCCACTTCCGTTTTCTTTTTTTCTTCAGCTTCTTTCATAAGCAAGTATAATGGATGGTCTTTCGGAATATCTACAAGCTTTCCATTACTCAATAACTGCATATTTATCACCTCTTAGCTAACAGATAGTTAATTGAAATATCACTTGGTATTATCACATCTTGAATTCCACTGTCAGGACCCTTGATATATCCTCCTTCGCAGTGAGATAAATCATCTTGATTTGAACAATTTACTTCAAAGAAAATTTCTTTTCCTGCGGCCATTATTCTCATATTGAATGATACTATCGCATCTTCAGTGTTGAATAATGAAGATATAGAAGGGTTTATACTATATGATGTCGACCCGATATATATCTTAAGTCGTGGTGATTTTGCATATATAGTGCCTGAAAAAATTATTTCTGTAGGCATCAATTCCTTAAAAAAAATACCACCAGCTGAATCATATACATCACAAACTACGCCCCCATAATTTGCTGAACTGGGTGCGTCTGACTTTATAAACTTATTATATTTGTTAAAATCCTCAGTAAACTCAATACACTCATTTATCTGATTTATGATGTTTTGCGTCAAAGGAACTTCACTATAACACCATGGTACTATGATTGCATCGTCAGTTGAGCCAGTCCCCGAATCAATCATCATCATGCCGCTTCCATATGAAAATCCCATATCAGTATCATCATATAAGGGTATAAACCATATTGGTGCTAATTGAGAAAAATTAGACATTATCTTATTCATGTCTTCCAATGCTTCATCAGAATTCTGCGGGCAAAAAATTGTTAACTTTTGGCCGTTAAGAACTTTGACAATGTCAGCAATTTCCTTTTTGTCCTGCTCAGTTAAAACATAATTTTCTCCTGGTGGACCCTGTTCTCCCTGTGGTCCCGGCGGTCCAGGCTCGCCTTGAGGTCCTGGAGCACCGTTAAAATCGCCGTTGTCTGCCCTTTTCTGAATATCTTCGGCAATGCCCTGAGCGGTTTCAGCGTTCTGCTGAGCCTGCTGCGCATAGAGTTTAATTTGGTCCACCTCCGACGGTATCGGGTCGCTTTCTTCACCGCCATAGACCGTTTCCCTGTTAAAAAATACGCCTTTAGTGGTCGTTAAGCGAACATTTTCTCCTGTGCCTGCTACTGAGAAATAAACATATCCTGTATTGTCAACAGCTTCGTGCGGAACAACACAAGAGCCGTCTTCTGCGAAAAGCTGAGAATATATGCGTCTTGTTTTCTGATTTTTGAAATAGCCTGTTTTAATCAAGCTATCCCATTCTTCGGAAAAAGTTGCCTCGACTTTCACAGCGTTAACGGACTTTTCAACCGTCTGAACTTCAGTCTCATTTAAAACGGTTAATTCTTGCCCGTTAATATTAGCTTTAATTATTTTCATTCATTGGCACCCTCCTCAAATTTGTTTTTCATTTCGGATTGTAAATTTTCGATTTCGTTAATCAAAAACTGTACTGTTTTCACAAGCGGAGCTATTAACTCGCTGTATGTCATACTCCAGCTGTCACTTTCGCTGTCATAATTGTATACAGATGATTTGCCGATAGTTTTTTCTGCTACTTCAGCAACTTCGGGAGCCAAAAAGCCATTGTGAGGGCTGTCGGTATCCAAATCGTCAATCATATTGTATGAACACGGGTTAAGCCCTTTAATGAACTCTACTGCTTTGTCATCAAGAGTTTTAATGTTTTTCTTAAACTTTGGGTCAGACACCACATCAGGGTCATAAAATAAGAAAATTTTATTCCAACGGTGTGCGCTTTCCCCTATCTGACATGTTGTGCGTTCAGTTCCATTCATATCTCTCGGCTGTAAGCAGCCTATATGTGTGTCAGAATTTATATACCAACTAACTTGTCTCCAGCGAGTTTCTCCGTCGGATGCCCTTGCTATAAACGGAAATCTTATTTCTTGCGTTCCTGATTCATCGTCGCTATTAACATTAATTTGGGGACAAGTAATATTTCCTTTACAAAAAATCCCGTTGCACTCGATTATTCCGTCATCAGTAACAGTGAAAAGATATTCGGAAAATTCATCTGAGAATATTTTTATTAAATATGAATTACTTTCATTGCTTGTTGAAGAAATTTCAAAAGTCACTGAATATGGCGAGCCGTCAGGCTTCGTGTAACTCCATGTTTTGGTAAAGCCTTCGCTTGTTAAATCAAAGCCGGCTATGTTGCCTTTGTCCGCCTCAATTGCTATTCCTCGAATATACTGCCCAACAATTTCATCAGCAACCGTTCCTTTAGCCGTAATAGCTGTTCTCCAATTCCATTCATTTCCGTCTTCAGTACGCTCTTTAGCTATGAGGATACCCTGCGTTCCGATCGCAAGAGCTCCGTATAGTTCTGATTCAGGGTCCAAGTCTTCAAAAAGAATAGCTCTAGCAGCTTGTTTTTGAGCTGCGCTCGACTGTGCCCTAAGCTGAGCTAACGCACCGTTCAGAATTCCTTGAATCATTCCGGCGTTAATAGTTCCGTCGTTGTTCGTGATTTGGGAAACATTGTTATCAGTAAGGGTGTTATCGTTGAAATAATTCTGCTGAAACTGCCCTATTGTGATTTTTTCAGTCTTTTTGGACAGACAGTTATATGTAACTTTAATTGCCTGCGCTGATGTTTCAATACCCAACCTGCTATTTCGGCAGGTCACTATATCACCGAGCGAAATTTTTTCAAGCTCTTCGAATTCGGAATACTCCTGTGTGTTTTGAAGAAGTATTAAATCAATTTCAAGGGTTACAGTCTCCTTGTCGATGTTTTCATCCGTGAACTTCAAATTGCAACGACGAATCAATTCGTCCCTCAGCTGTTCTAAAGTTGGAAAAGATGTTTCATCTTCCTGCGCATCTTCTGCAAGCTTAACATCGTCAAGCTTAATAAGCTGAGAATATATAACAGGGTAATCATTGATATAAGGACTATCCACCCAAGGAGTTTCGCCTTCGAGCATATATCCGTTATATGCCTGCGGAATAATGCGGGTGCAGATTGCACTTGTATCAATAGTTTGATTAATCCCTGTAAGGTTTTTGCCGTATGAAATAACTACTCCGTTATCACTGCCCGCTTTTTGATTAACAATAACCTTGTAATTGTCGTAAATTATCTGGCCGCCCCAACGATTTGTAAACGAATTTTCACTATCGCCGTTTAACGCATATATAGCGTTTACATTTTGGTAATACGCAGTAGCCGTTTTGATAATATCAGAACTACAAGAATATTTCGTATTAGCAAAGATTTGGTTTAACGCTGATATTCCATTTGTCTCAGTGGGTCTGACATCAAACAAAAACACTTCATTTGCTGCATCAAGAAACACAGGGTATGCTATTACAGAAATTTCCGTAAGAGTTTTCTCAACATTCTTAATTCTATAAAGCTGCTCACCGTTCCAAGTAGGAACTTTAAGTACTCCATCCTCCTGAATAAACATCCATCTGTTTTCCTGGTCAATCGGATGTTTTAAATTCAAAACCCATTCGGCATTCAGAGTAGCTTCAATGGTGCATTCAGTTGGGAAAAGAACCATATTGCCGTTGCTTTCATAATTGCTGTTATTTGGTAAATATACTTGAATCATAAAGCCCTCCAGTTTGGTATAATCTTAATTGTTGAATCATCAGAGGGCTTTTGGACCTGAATCAAATTTACGCCGTTCTTTAAAAACAGGCTTTCAAATTCGCCTTGAGTATTTTGATTGATTAATGCCCCTGAATCTGTTCTATAAACAAGCATTAGCGAAGTATCTATCGTGGCGTTTTGAGCCACATTAACAGTAAACGAATTTCCGTTAACAGTTAATGTGAACACCCCTTCGCCGGCAAGCTTATATATAGGAGTAGCGACATAAAAATCGTTCTGTATACTTTCAGGCAAATCAATTTCGTTTTTCCCTGCCGATAAATAGGTAAATGGTTCACAGGTACAAGTTATATCAAATACACCGATTTTTTTCGATGCTCTTTCTATCTCGGAGCACTGAATAATTTGCGTTTTATAAAAAAAATCAGGGTCATCGTTAAAAATCAATTCACCTTTTTGATTAGACAAAAGCCAGTTTTTAACTTTTCTGCTTTCATAAGCAAAAGTATCAGGTGATGTTGACATAAAATTGCATTCAATTTTGATTTCAACAGGGTCATAAGTGCCTTCGTCTATCACTAAAACACCGTTTCTTCCCGTTACAGTCTGTTGTGAAACTCTTTTAACCGGTGCCGGTATGTTTGGACGCCTGACGGCGAAAACGCCCAAATCGGACGCATTCACTCCGTTGATTGAGAAATCATATTCACGCATTAGCCTTAACAAGCCCCCTTGAAACAGCATATGCTGTTTGTTGATTAGTAACATACTTTTGTGTAGTATTTGAAATTATTTTTCCGTCTAAATAAACAGGTGTTGTGAATAAAAGCTCTGTGGGTCCCACGCCAATATTTTTAACATCAGCATTTATACTCATACCCGTTTGAAGTTTAGATGCTAAACTGCCTGCTGCTTTTTCAAGTTTATTTTCGTTTGAGTAAATTCCCTTAGTGAGCACATCTATCATGTCGGGCATCCACTGAGGCACCTTTGTTAATGGTCCTTCATCAGGAACGGAGAAATGCAAATACGAACTGATTGTATCTGCCACTCTCAAAACCGCATTTTTTATACGATTAATCATAGAAATGATTCCGTCAATGATATTTTGAATGAGGTCTTTTCCCCACTCTTTAGCTTTTCTTCCTGCATCTGAATTGCTAAACCCGTTAAACAAAGCAGAAATGATTTTCGGAACAGCACTCAGCAATTGACCTATATTCTGTATGAGCGCTTGCGCCAATGTAACAAGCAGCTGCACCGCTACAGGAACCAGCTGAGGCAAGAGATTGATTAATGTAGTAACAACATTTGAAATGATTATTGGCAACATTTCTAATAATTTAGGAGTTGCTCCAATCAAACCTTCGGCAAGAGCAAGGATAAGCTCCAAAGCTGCCATTATTAAATTGCTCAAGGTGTCCGGGTTAGTAAGTGTTTCAACAAGCTGAAGAATTATACTGACTACCGTAGGAATCAACTGAGGGAGTTGTTCAGTTATTGACTGCGCCAAAAAGATAATGATTTGAAGTCCTGTTTCCAACAAGCTCGGCAAAGCATTCAAAATCCCATTAATCAATGTAAATAGTATTTGGCAGCCTAATTCTAATACCGACGGTAATGCTAGAATAATGGAATCCAAAAGTTGTGGAATTAAAGAACTTAAAATTTCATTAAGTATCGGCAACATTTCATCAATTTGTTCTATGAACGATGTTGCCATATCTGCAAGACCTTCACCTAGGAGCCCTGCCGATTCTGCACTTCCATTAAGTGCACCCGTCAATCCCTCACCGATTAATTCAACCCCTGGGGTGATAGATTCAATTATATCTGCCCCTATATACTTGAATGAAGTAGACACAGGCTCTAAGGCTTCTCCCAATCCAGCCGTAGCATCAGTAAGTTCGGACTGGGCTTTTCTCGCATCAATTATTGCTCCGTTTGCAGTTTTATAATTTTCTGCCGCCTCTGCATACAATCCATTTAAAGTATCAGTGATATATGTTGCTCGCTCTTGTTCCGAGTTCATTGAGGCAAGGTTTTTATTAAACTCATCTTCCGAGACTCCGGCCCAGTTCAACGCATCGGCAAGAACTCCTGTAACTGTACCTGTTCTCGCAGTCTCGTTTGCCGCTTCAGTTAAGCCTTCAATTGGAAGAGAATCACCGAAAGTTCCCCACAAACCAGCACATATATTTGTCCATTTTTGCAATTCTTCCTGATTTGTTGTCAGCTTTGCCAAATGGTTTACTGCCTCAACGCTTCTGTCCTCTTCACCGAGAACTGAATAGAATTCCTTATATGTATCTGTTGCCGTTTCCTGCGACAATCCAGCAGATTTGAAAGCCGTTTCAAGCTTCCCCATATCTTCACGATATTCTCTTGTGCTTTCGGTTATATTATTTATCGCCGATACTGCTCCGACTGCCGCCGTTCCTATTGCCGCCACGCCTGCTGCAGCGACTGTGGCTCCTATTTTAATTCCACTTGCAACACTGCTCAACTTGCTTGTCTTATCAGCAGCAGTAGTTGCAGAATCGCCCATATCATCAAGTGAAGTGTCAACATCATCAACAGCATTATCCATATTCTCAAGAGCCTGTTCATTTTGTTTAACCTGGCTCTTCAATTTGTTCAAGTCTGTTTCTGTATTGTTGAGCACTCTTTGCCACTTCTGTGTTTGAGTTGCGCTATCCCCGTACTCTTTTTTTGCGAATTCAAGCGCTTTTTTTACCTCTGTCAGCTTTTTTTCCTGTTGCTCAATACTCTTGTTGAGCACCTCATTTTTAGCCTTTAGCGCCTCTTGACTGTCCGCATTATCTTCAAATTCCGAAGCAGTTTTCTTCAGTTCTGAATCCAAAGTGCGCAAAGTCTCATTAATTGAATTCAAACTACTACGAAATTCTTTTTCTCCGTCAAGACCTATTTTCGGACCTATGGTATAACTGGACATTAACGCACCTCCTTAACAGGGATATATTTTCCTTGTTGAACATCCTCCTTTGCCAATCCGTTTGAAATTTGATAAATGGAAATCAAATCATACAGATGATTCAATGGCATACACGAGAAGTCTTTATATGGAATTCCTAATAAATACCCCCAATAATCAAGCCAAGCTAACGGTGTTTTTTCGTTGGCTGTTTTTTTTTAGAAATTGTTTTGATTTCGTTATCTGTGGTTATACACTTGAGAACTGCATCGACAAGATTTTTAAAATCGTCTGTATTTTCCGCACCTACCTGAATTTCATCGGAAGTAAGGTACTGCCATGCACCGTTTTCATCAACAGCGTCGTTTGGCCTTGTTCGATTATTGCTTTCAAAACGATTTTTATATGCGGCACCCTGCCTCATTAAAATTTCAGCAAGAACTGAAACGCATTCAATTGCATCAGAGATGATTTGAATCTGTTCATCCTCACTCAGTTTATTGATTTGAGCACCTCGGAACTTCACAAGAGGTTCAACCGCTTCTTTAATAGCGCCAATTTGTTTTTTTGCTCCAAGCGAAAAAACAAGTGGGTAGAATTTTCCACCCACTTTTGCATAAAACACATTCATTTGTTAGCCCTCCGCCTGTTCTGAGGTTACCGATAATGGAGCCTCAACACCGACGCCGAGAACATCTTCAAGAAATTCAAGAGCCGCCGATTCACTTTCAAAATCCGAAAACCACTGCCAAGGATGATTTCCATTCTCAGAAACTTCATCCGAACGCATTATCGAACCTGTAATTGACGGCGTCTGCCATTCAACAGTTTCACCCTTTGTAGTGGCAGCATTTTCAGGAATATTGAATTTAACCTTGGGGAAAACAACAGCTCTATAAAACGGAACACCGTCAAGCTGATGAGTTTCGATTATTCCCACTCCCTTCGGTGCTCTTTTCATATCATCATCATAAACAATGACCTTAGCTGTTTTGTCTTCGCCGTAACTCTTTTCAATTTCTTTTATTCCGAGTATAAATTTACTAACTTCGGGCGTTAAATCATCAGTACCCAATGTTAATTCTCCGCTTTGGAAAGTACCACCGTCCGATTCTTTTTCTTTATCATCAGCATAAAGTTTACTTTCCTCGCTTGTTGTCCAAGAAGCACCATACTCTACAGCGGAACCTGCTACCACACCGCTGTGATAAGAAACAGTGTTGTTTTCTTTTTCGTAATTGTAATCACCGACTACCGGTGAGGTTAAACCTTTAATTGCCATGGTTACAACTCCTTTGTTATTATTTTGTTGAATTCATCTTCAAGAATTTTTTCTGTTTGTTTTCGATTTGCATTAACCGTGTTTGTGATTACTGGATTTCTTTTTAAAAAAGATGTGCCCTTTTCAAGTGAACGAATCAATAACACATTCGGAATCCCATTTGGATGCGATTGCGTAGGATAACTTCCGTAGCCATCAAATCCTATTTTGACATTAAGAAAACCGTTGTCATTACTGAAACCTGCAATTCCAAGTCCGTTAATCAAATCCTGCTTTTGCACACTCGAAATGCTTTGCAATTTAGAACCAGGAGCCGCATAAGGCGGCAAACCTTTCTTGCCGTCTACAACCTCAAGTGATTTCAAGGCGGCATTAATTTTCTTTATCATAAAGCCTGATGCCTTATATATAGCCGGCTTCATATAATTGCTCAATTGTTTCGAAACGTTTTCGAATTTATCAATTGTAACGCCTACGCCTTTTCCGACAGTCATTTTCGCCATTACACTTCCACCTCGAAAGAATATTTCAGATAATTTGTTTCCGTGTCATATTCGCAGTTGCTAAGGTAATAAGAAACTTTATATTTCTTAAATGTATTTTCCAGTTCCGAAACTAAACTTCTGTTGCTTGGTTTTGACAAGTGAACCTCAACAGAATATTTTAACGAACATTCTTTTTTGCAGTCATCTGCAGCAAGTTCACTTCCCTCCTGTTCAGGAGAATACACAATGTAATCTTTGGTTTTGCTTATTGCATAAAATTCAGAAACATTCTGCGTTACTTCAAGCAGTATTTCTTTAATTGATTTTGTCATACGAGTGTTCAATCCTCTCGAGAGACAGTTTCATAATTTTGATTCCGTCTTCATTAGTAGTTGGCTGAATCATTCTTACAAGAGCCTGTGACCCATCTTCAAATTCAGCAACATCATTAACACGCACGGTATCATCAAAATATGTTTCGCAAACTGCTGATATTGTTTGTCCTGCCTGCTGCGAATAGAAAAATTTACTAATGCCTATTTCGCTATAGCTGAAACAAAATTCTGTCTTAAAAGCCAATGCGGCCACCGGAGTTTCTCCGGAAGCCGCACTGTTGGTTACTTTATAAATTTTTAAAATGCCGTCATCATAAGTTTTCATCAATCTGCCCTTTCTGCGAAAGCAATAAATTATTTAACGAGTATCTCAAAAATCGTGGCATTTGACTATCATTTGACGCACGCTTACGGAACAAATAAGCAGCATATTGAACGATAATCATTGAACACTCTATATCATTTGAGAGCGTTATACCCTCTCTTTCGATAGCTTTTTTAGAATATTCAATAAGCTGATTTAAGTACTCATCGTTTGCTTCGGTTCTCATTTGCAAATCGTATTTAAGCATGTGCAGCATTTCTTCATTCGTCATTGCGTGACCTCTTATGACTTAGTTATTGCAACCGTATATACAAGCTTAGAAACACCGTTTGTAACAGTAACAACAAGGTCCTTCGTTCCCTGTGTGAACTTAAGATTAGTTCCGTTTACAATCGGTTTTCCGTCATAAGTAATGCTCACATGAGCCTTGCTCTGTTTTGCCGCAGCTGTAATCTGACCGCTTGCAGCTGAAGCTGTAACTGTGTAGTTATACTTTGTTGCATCAAAGGCTGGCGAAAGTGTTTCATCCCCGATTGAAAGAGAAGAAAGACTTGCATCATTTGCCGTATCACCTATAAATACAGCTGATTCAACAGGTGCACTTCCTATGCCAATTGCGATAAAGCCTTCTGCAATAACGGGAACTCCGTCATATCTGCTTGTTGCTTTAAAGGCAACCTGGTCTTCAGCAAATCTGTATTCATCAGAACGCTCTACTGAAGAACCGCCTCTTTCACTAAGCAGATACAAATCGCCGTAACCTGCTACGATATTACCATCTGAAATAATGTCATCCGAAAGAACCTCGATAGGTCCGCCGATAACAGGCATTACTCCGTTCTGAATTGAAACAATATTGCCTGCTGCATTGAAGTTCAATGCTTCAGATTTAATTGTGGTGAATGTCGTTTCGTTCATTGCCCAGAATTTTACGCCTCTTGAATACTTACTTTTAGCCAAACCGCCGGCGTTTAAAATAGCCTTAAAGAATTCAAGGCCGGTCTTATCTGATTCAATTGTAACAAGATGAGAACGCAAATCTTCCCAAGGTCTTGCTTTCTGAGGATAATTGCTCGGCTGAGAATCCTGGGCAAGCCTGGTAACGATTCCGAGCGGCATTTTGATACCTGTACCATAAAGAATAGCTTTGTCGATTGCAATACCTCTTGAAATGAGCAACGCTTCTATAATTTCGCTTGCAAGGTCGAAATCATCGCTGTCTTCAATAGTTGATTTGCAAACATAGATAATTCCGCCGACCTTATAACTGTCCATCTCAACCTGATTAAAGCTGAAATCAAGCTCATTCAAAGACGCACACGCCTCAGTCCAGACAGCTTCAGGGATAGAGCCCATAACATTCTGTCTTGCGGTGCCGTTAACATTTCTCAGACGGATGTGCTTAAGAAGTTTTGAATAGTCGATTACATTCTCCTTAATTAAATCAAGGATAGTTACAGGGAAAAGGAGTTCTCCGCCTTTGAGGTCTCTCTGCTGAGAGATTGCGTTTTTAGCCTTTTCTCTGAAATTTGTTAAAAATGACTTAACCTCTTCATCAGCAAAGAATCTATCCCTTTCCTCGCTTGATAAATTATAAAATTTTCTTGTGTGCATCTTTCTTTCTGCACTCCTTTCTTTTTTTGACGAAATTGCGTCATTATTTTTTCTTTCAAGACCTGCAAGCTCTGTTTCCATAGCCTGAATGTCTGTTTCAGCTGCCACAATATCAGCTTCGTTTGCAGTCTGAAGTTCGTCCACTTCTGTTGCACGGTCCTCAACTGCTTTTCTTTCTTCTTCTGTTGAATTTTCATCGAGCTCATTGAGAGCTTCTTCAACAGAGCAAATCTGAGCAGCGATATTACTACGCTTTTCAATTAAATCTGCAAGTTCTTTTTTTCTTGCCTTGATTTTTGATTCAAGAACTAAACCTTTTAAAGCCATTTTAAATTCCTTCCTTTTTAATTTTTTTATAGACTTTTTCTTTCCAAGCCTCAAAGGAGCGCTTTTTAAAATCTCTGACTTTGTTTTCACGCTCCTGCTTGTTTCTTGCATAAATATCAGTACCTTCATAAGCCGGGAAAGTACACGGAGACACCTCATATAATGGTGACACTACTTTAATGTCGTTGAGAATACTGCCGTCATCCTCGTAAGTTGTCTCAACGGATTCTACATCGAATCCAAACGAAGCGCCGGTTACATCTCTTCTTTCAATTCGGGCTGCACCATTCATGGCATCGGTATCTTTTGGATTCAATTCAACTCGAGCCCAAAGACCTATATCATCTTCTCTGAAAACAGCGGTCTCATTTGAACGGCAACCGAGAACGATATTGCTGTCATGATTCCAAAGGACCTTAATTTCTTTACCACTGCTCAAATACTTTGAAAATGCACCAGGACTTATCTTTTCTTTCAAGCCAGGGCAAATTTCATATATTTCGTTGAATTTAACGAAATACCCTTCAATGATGGGGTTTCCGTTTTCAGTGTTGCGAAATTTGAAATCCTTAATAGGTAAATATCTGACCTGCGTATCACTCACCTCCTTGCTTGTTTAATTTTTTTTGGTCTCCTATCATTCCTTGCGGAATGTAGTTCTCAAGAATAACAAGCTCATCCAAACCGTCTTTGGGGTCCAGACTTATCCAATCTCGCACTTCATTACCCGTCATAATGCCTCTTGTATATTGGTCAGCTCCCACCGTCGAGAGCGTTTGAATATCATACGCATACAGAGAACGAGCATTGAATCTGGTGTACCATTCAGGTTTTATGATTAATTTTCTTGTTATTTCTTGTTCAATAATGTTGCAAATTGTTCTGATTTTAGTGGAAACAAAGTTATTCCATTCATCAGAATTAAAACTTCCTACTCCGAGAACAAATGCAGGTATTCCGAGAACCGAAGCAACTGTTTTTTTATCAAGTTCAACGGAATCGTTCAGAGCCAAATCATTAAGCGTTAGCGGTTTAACTTCTTTAACTTCGAATGTTTCAGCAGGAATAAGCCAAGGCTCTCCCGCTTTATTACTCGACATATATTCATCGATTATTTTAGAACGAGATACTGCTTGACCTAATCCGTCGCTCAAGCCGTCTGCTTTAATAATCAGGGACGGTTTATATTTGCTTTCCATAAACCCCTTTTTGGTTTGTGATGCCTGCGCCAGGCAATCAACCACTGTCTGAAGATTTACATTATAGGAATTTCCCTTCCACGGGTATGGCTGTTTCGGGTTGTTAACAAAGTGCAAAACTTCATCCGGTGTGAAAGTTTCACCGCCGTATTGAATGTAGTAGCCTCTCTTGTCAGGAACAAATGACACCATTGACGATGCGATAGGGTCAAGATTTGAAATCAATCCTGCTTCATATTCCGGAATTACCACTGAATTACCGGTTAAAAGAAGTTCTCTCACAATGTTATAAATGAATGTTTTCCTTGTCATAAACTTATTGGGTTCAATATCTATAAGTCGTGATAAGGAATTTTGGATTCTAACATCCTTGTCTTTGTCTTTCCCTCGGAGATGTATTGTCAAACTTGAAATTAAATCTGCTATTCTATCTATGCCGGCCAAAACCTCAGTGTTTTTAGAAAGAGGTGTGAAACCGCTGCATATCATATCGTTGAAGTCATTAAAAGAAAGAAACGAGCAGGAATGCGATGCGCTCTGCTCGTTTCTGACTTTACAATTTATTCTTTTAATTTCGCTCAATTATCAAACCACTCCTTATTCTTTTGAGTTTTTCTTGTATCAATTAACATTTGCTTGTTTGCGATTACAGCTGCATCGAATAAATCTATTCTTTGCGTTGGCATTACCTTTTCAAATCGTACAAAATCGTCGCTGTCTTCTATTGCTTTAACATTTTCTACACAATACTCAAAAGCTTTGTTATGAAGATAATACAATGTGCCTGCTGCAAAAGAGTTTTCAATATATCTGAATGATTCTGTTTTCTCCACATATCTTTGTAACTGATTTCTCATTCTGAAACCAGCTTTTTTCATTTTCAGAACAAATTCATAAGAATACCTCTGGTCATATCCTACCATTTTAATTTTAAAGCCCGCCTTACGCATATTTATAAACCACTGAACAACATCTTCATATTCGATTATTTCGTTGTTGCACAGAGTAAGCCAGCCTTGGTCTTTCCACCAAAAGAATGGTATATTATCGTGCTCTGCTTTTTCCTGTGCTGTGGTAACCGGCATAAAAGCATGTGCTATTACTATATCGATATTTTTATACTTTCCAAAAAGACAAGCTCCCGTTAAGTCGTCTCGCTTCGAAAGGTCAGCACCGCCGTACCAAATGATAGGAAGTTTTGCGAGTTCCTCTATCGTGTAATTGTATTGAGAATCACTTTCAATCACTTTGTTGAGTGCAAAGTATGTTTTTATTGCGTTTGTGTAAATGTTGAGAGATTTATTCAAAAATTCATTTCTTCCCGAAACATCATTTTTCGCTTGAAGAGATTCATTCAGTATGTCTTGTGGACGAATTGTAACTCCGTAATTCGGATTTGCCTTTTCATGTTCAATGGGATTTGTGAAATCCTCAGCGTTATCAGCCTCACAGAGAAAAATAAAGTATTCGTCATCAACAACTTTTTCGTCAAGTACATCCTTACAATACTTAACTCTCTGATAACAAAATGAGTTAGGATTACTGCCTGCGCTTGTTATTCCGATGAGGAGCTTATTAACATAAGCTTTCATTGCTTGCTTATAAACGAAGTAATCGTTTGAGCTTTTATATGCATGAATTTCGTCAAGAATAAAAATATTACCATTGATTCCATCAGCCCTTTTACTGTCAGCAGCAAGCGCTTGAATTCTAAGTTCACCATCTGCAAACTTCCTACTGATTGAATGTTCGGCATTGTTATCTATGATTTTAAAATTATCCAGTTCTCCTAAAAATTCTATGTTATCCCTTATGTTATTGAATGCCTCCAAAGCTCTATCCATTTTTGTAGCGACAATATTGACATTTGAAAATGACCGTCTGTCTAAAAATGCAAGAGCCCAAGCAAGAGCGGAAGCGAAAAAAGTTTTTGAATTTTTCCTCGGCAGAAAAATAAGCGCTTCTTTGAAGCGCCTTTCTGTAGTCCCTTTAATGTAAAAGCCAGCAATGTTGTAGCAAATAAAAACCTCCCACATTTCGAGCGTGAACGGCTTATGCCTTGCCGGTCCTTTTATATGAACAAATGTTTTCTCAATAAATTTAACAACAAAAGCGGCTGATTTCTCATTGAATTCCCATTTAGGATTGTTCAAATCTTTGAGAAATCTTTTGGCCGCTTTTCTTCTGTATTTATTTGCAATGATTTTTTTGTCTATGATAGCTTGACACCATTTTTTCAGACCTTTAAGGTCTTTTGAATAAACGGTTTTTCTACTCATAATCCACTTAAGATTTCGTCAAGCTTAGAGCCTGCTCCAGCTCCTCTTGACTTCTGTCTCTTATACACATCTCCGAGCCCACGAGACCGAGGCTGATCTCGT
>UQFL01000026.1 GCA_900540305.1 uncultured Oscillospiraceae bacterium
TACGAGATCAGCCTCGGTCTCGTGGGCTCGGAGATGTGTATAAGAGACAGCCATGTGCACCTCACAAAAGAGGATTTGAACACCCTTTTCGGAGAGGGTTACGAACTTACAGTTAAAAAAGAGCTTTCACAGCCCGGTCAGTTTGCAAGCAACGAAAGAGTAAAGGTTATCGGCACAAAGGGCGAATTCCCCGCAGTTTCGATTCTCGGCCCTGTAAGAAACGCAACTCAGATTGAGCTTTCACTTACAGACGCCCGTTCAATCGGCGTATCCGCTCCCGTTAGAGAGAGCGGCGATGTTGCAGGCTCAGGCGCTTGCACACTTGTTGGCCCCAAGGGAACAGTTGAACTCAAAGAGGGCGTTATCGCTGCAAAGCGCCACATTCACGCAACCAAGGCAGACGCTGAAAGAATGGGACTTGAAAACGGACAGATTGTTTCAGTTGAAATTCCCACATCAAACGAGAGAAGTCTTGTTTTCGGCGATGTTGTTGTTCGTGTATCAGACAGCTATGCACTTGCTATGCATATTGATACTGACGAAGCAAACGCAGCAGGAATGGCTCCCAACTCAATCGGAAAAATCATTAAATAATTTAAAATGAAACAGGGCGGTTTTGCGAAATTGCAAAACCGCCCTTTATTTTATACATATTATAATAAGTTATCTTCCTGCTTTGATTTTTTCAATCGTATCTTCCGTCTGCGAAATGCCGTTCATAATATCACTGCCCTTATCTGAGGTGCCCTGAACATGGCAAAGTGTAAACTCGGAAGTATCATAATCATCCTCATTGCAGAAATACGGAACCTGATAACCTGTTGTCTTGAATTTGCTTTTATAAGTTTTTTTGCCGTCAAGATAATAGCTGTAATAGCCGTAGTTATTATTTACAACAGCATTTAAATCTGGAGTGAACACGCCGTTTTCGTCCATTACGCTTATACGGCTTGTGCCTTTCCACACTCTTGATGTGTTTTCGTTATACACATAAGAATTTCGGCAGTAATTATATTTTTCGCCGTCCTTTTGAAGAATGTAGAACTGATCTGCGCCGTCCTTTTCCTGCATTGTGGAAACACCGTCATTTTCAAGCACTCTCTGTGCCTTACTGCCGTTCCACCAATAAATTTCAAGCTTATACGCAGGTTCGGTAATCAGTAAATAGTTACCCTTCTTATCCTCGGAGGATACTTTTTTATTATATCTGTAAACTGTGAGAAGCTCATCTTTGCCGTCGCCGTTGAAATCAATCAGCTTTACTGTGCAAAGACCGTCTGCAAAGCATATTTTTGATGAAGAATCGTATTTGGCAACGCCGTATTTAGTATTGTATTTTTCAATAATAGAATAGTAGGCGCTGTACATAAGCTGTTCATCCGTCTTTTGAGCGGAAACGGCAACCGCCTCGCCCGTGTTGAAATTCTCTATATTATTATCAACAGATTCAGCAATTAGACCAGCCTTATTTTCGCTGATGTAGGAAAGCTTTATAGTTTCAAAATCAAGCGTATTTACCTCTCCGTCTATGGTATAGGTTTCAGTTACGGTATCAAATGAACATTCTTTTTTAACTTTAAATTCTGAAAAGCTGAGCGTTAAAAGATTCATTGAGGTATTGTCCTCAGTCGAAAGCTCGCCGATATAATATCTTCCTGAATCGTGATAAATCGTTACCCAGCTGCCAAGGCTGCTGTCGCCCGCAACGGAATTTGCCTTGCCCGAATAGAGCTTTTGGAATTCGCCGCCGTCATAGCCCCATATTTCAGTATAATATACGCCGTTGTTATTGTATACTGCCAAAAGTTCGGCGTCACCATCGCCGTTGAAATCCATTTCACGGATATAGGAAAGCCCTGTGAGCATATATTTTGAATCCTCGCCCATATACTGAGTTTTGCATATGCCGTACTCGGAAACAAGCTGAGTGCAGACAGCGCCTGCGTCCTTGCTGAATTTATCCTCAAACTGATTTGAACTGTGAAGCGCCGTGCCGAAAAACACATAGGTAAGTGCAAGCGCAACGGCAAAAACGCACGCCACACTCGCGCCGAATCCGATAGACACTCTGAAAGACGGGATTTTAATATTAACTTTTCCCGAAGCCATATTAGAAATTAATTTTTTAATATAGCTTTTTCCCTGCCTGAGCATATTTTTGATTTCGTCTTCTGATATTTGGGGCAGTGTTATCTGCCTTTTGCGTGATACTAAATAATCATCATAATCTTCATCAAAATACTTATGCCACTTCAGACGCGCCGCCTCCTTTCAGTTTTATTTAATAAGCATAGCCGCAAACTAAGTATGGGCACTTTTTCTATTTTATATATCTTATATCATTGCCCTCAAGCACAAGAATTGAATATTCGCCTGCAATTCTGCTTGTGATTCGCTGATTATAATCTCTTTCAAGATCCTCAAATGTGAAGTTAGTGCTTATAATAACGGGTTTGCGTTTTAAAAGCCTTGTGTTGATTATATTATAAAGGCAGGCAACGGAAAACTGGTTTTTAAATTCCGTGCCAAGGTCATCTATAATAAGCAAATCAGCCGAAAGAACATCATATTCATTATAATATATATTATCCGTTCTGCCGAAACTTTCGCTCTGCAAATCGGAAAGTATATTCTGCGCACTGCCGTAAACAACGGAATACCCTTTGTTTATCGCAACATTGGCAATCGCAAGGCTGAGATGAGTTTTTCCGAGACCCGTGCCGCCCATAAACATCAAATTCGGTGAATGTGCATTGAAAGTCTGCGCATATGTACGGCAGGAATCTAGAATATTCTGCGCTTTTCTTCTTGGAGAAACGCCGTTTTCAGCAGCCTCTTCGGGGTAGTACTCAACACAAAAACTGTCAAATGTGCAGTCATCAACAGGAGCGATTTTTCTGATTGAATTTCTCTCAATCTCTTTTAAAAGCTCCCGGTGGCAGGTGCACATTCTCTCGTTCACAAAGCCTGTATCGTTACACACGGGGCAGGTGTATTTTATGGAAAGAGCGTCCTCCTCAAAGCCGTTTTGAACGAGAAGCGCCTTTTTCCTTTCCTGAAGCTTTTTGCTCTGCGCCTGAAGTTTTTCAACTTCTGCTTTCGGGTCCTCGCTTCTGAAAAGCAAAAATGAAATTGAATATCCTATTCTTGAAAGCTCTGCCTGAATTTCAGAAAGCTCCGGTATTTTTTCCATTGCACGGCGTATTCTGTCCTGCTGGTCAAGCATAGCGCCGTCACGCCTTTTCTGCAATATATTTATGGCTTTTTGATATACAGAATTTTTGTATGCCATTTTATCTACCTTTTCCTTTTAAAATATCAATACTTGATTTCAGTATTATTCATTGCGTCTTTTTTAATCTTTTCAAGGTCATAAGTAGGCTTTCTGCTGATTTCGCCCGTCTTTGACTTACTCGGTGCGTCCTTTTCCTGCTTGCGTTTTTCAAAACGCTCCTTTTCCTCTTCAACCTGCTGAAGATTTTCTATGCCAGCCTTTTTCCAGTTTTTAAGAATTTTATCAACATAGCGGAGATTGGGGGCGTCTATATTCTCGTTCATTTCCTCTATTGCTCGGAAAATAAGTTCCCTTGAAAAATCGTTTTTCCAGCGGATAATCATTTCTCTTTGTGACGGAGTGGGAGACGCTTTTTGAAGCTGAGCCGCCTCTTTTATATCGTTCCAAAGGGCAGTTGAATTTTCAAGCTCGCTTATTTTAACTTCCGCCTGAGCAACGGTATCTATCCCCTCTGAAAGCCAGTTTTCAGCAATCTTGTAAAAATAGCCGGGGCTTACCGCTCTGCCCGATTTTCTTTCGTTTCTGCAATAGACAAGGAGCATAAGCACGATTTCAGGGCGCATTCCGTAAAACTCAACAAGATTCACAATCATTTCCTGCTCTGAATGGCTTATAGTTCTGCCGTATGTAATCTGTGCCTCGTTGAGTAAATCCTCAAGTTCGGGGCGCTGAGTTGTAATCTTAACGATTTCCGCAGGGGTGAGTGTCGGCGCTGAAATATCAAGCTTTGCTTTTGCCGTGCTTTTTTCCTCTTTTTTATCCGCCTGCTGCAAAACAGGTTTTACAGTTTCGGGTGTTTTGGGAGTGCTTTTTATTTCTGTTTTTTCTCTGCTCTCCGCTTTAAATGAAGTTTGAGCCGCCGCTTCAGTATCGCCCTTTAAAACAGCAACACCCTCTGCAACCCAAAAATCCATAATATTCTCAGCGTCAGCAACTGTTATTCCGAGCTTTTTCGCAATATCCGCCGAAGAGCACACGCCGTTGTTGCTGAGAATGAAAAGCAGAGCCTTTATCTGATATTCACTTGCAAGTTTTATATATTTATCCGCAACCGCAAGGGGGACTGAAAACATTCCGCCATCCCACACTGAGCCGATTGGCACTATTTGATAATCCATAATATTCCCGCTTCTTTACACTACTTTTATATGAACATATTTACACAAACTAATTTTAGCAAAAACCTTTTGCAATGTAAATAGATAATTATGTAAGATTTTTTCAATTTGGTGTTGACAAACAGGCATACATTCGTTATAATTCTATTACAGTTTGCGGATTTAGCTCATCCGGTAGAGCGCCACCTTGCCAAGGTGGAGGTGGCGAGTTCGAGTCTCGTAATCCGCTCCACAAGCCATCCTTCACCGGATGGCTTTTATTTTTTTCATCCGCTATTTTAACAGATGCTTATATGCGTGAAAAAGGAGAATAAAAATGAATAAACGCTCCGGCTTAAAGCTTAATTCAGCAAAAAACTTTTTCGGCTCTTACTTTTTTCTTTACACCGTTTTCTTTATATTCGTTTGCACGGGAGTTTTCATTTATTTTGCTCAAACAAGAACTTCCCTTGTGTGGGACCCTGACGGCACTGCTCAGCACTTCACCGTGTTTGCATATTACGGTGAATACCTGAGAGAGCTTATTTCAAATTTTCTTTCGGGCAATTTTGCAATAAAACAGTTTGACTTTTCAATAGGGCTCGGTTCCGATGTTTTGACATCTATGCACTACTATGCAATCGGCGACCCGCTCAATCTTTTATCTGTTTTTGTGCCTGTTAAATATTCTGCTTACGGATTTTCTGCGCTCATTTTGCTCAGATACTACCTTTCAGGGCTTTCATTCTGCGCGCTTGCCAAATACAAAAATGTTTCTAAACTCGGCGCACTGAGCGGTGCGGCGCTGTATATGTTTACAGCATACACAATGTATATGGCGGTTCGCCACCCGTCTTTCCTTTCTCCGATGATATATTTTCCGCTTCTCATACTCGGAGTTGAAATGATTTTTGACAGAAAAAGGCCTTACCTTTTTGTATTATCCGTATTTCTTATGGCGGCAAGCAGCTTTTACTTTTTCTATGTTGTTACGCTGTTTATAATGCTTTATATATTTGTAAGACTGTTTTTCGTTTATAAAAAGAATTTCATCAAGGGATTTTTCACAAGCCTTTTAAGATTCGCTTCTCTTTACATACTGGGCGTTTTGATGGCGGCAGTGATTTTCCTGCCAATCGTTTCCGTTTTCCTCTCTTCGGGAAGAGCAGGAGTTGAATATCCCCTTTCGGCTTTGTTTGACACGGAATATTACAAACAATTTTTAACTGCGTTTACTGATTTTAAACCTATCGCAAACAACACGCTTATGGGCTTTACCTCACTCGGTATCGCAGGCGTAATAATGTTGTTTCTCAGCAGGAAAAAGCATTATTTTCTCAAGGTTTCGTTTATTATTCTCACGGTTATGATGATGATACCTGCCGTGGGCAAAATTGCAAACGGTTTTTCCTATGTTGTTAACAGATGGACATGGGCGTACGCCCTTTGCGTTGCGTTTATCTTTGCAGTAAGCGTTTCGGAAATAAAGAATTTCTCGCTCAAAAAATCAATTGTTCTGTGCGTTGCGGCGGCAGGATATACCGCTTTAAGATGCGCACCCGAGGGCAGAGTATCAAGCGCAGGGCTTGTTGCGTGCGCACTCTTTGTAGGCTTTGCCGTTCTCTGCTTTGCAAGAGCTTTGGCTGTTTACATCATTGAGCACTTTGACAAAATCAAAAATGCGCTTAAATTTATAACTCCAAAGCGAGTAAACAGACTTTTCAGGCTTGTTTCTGCCTGCGCAGTCTGCGTTGCAGTTTGTGCAAACGCATTTTTCATTTACAGTCAGGGTCAAACAGCATTTACAAACAAGTTTTTAACTTTCAAAAGCGCAAATGCTTTTGCCGCAGACAATTCTTTCCTCGGTCTGGCTGAAATTCAGAATACGCAGACAGCGATTGAGCGATATGAACTTCACTCAAAAAGTATATCATATGATGACAGAAACGCCGCAATGCTAAACAAAACATTTTCAAACACAGCGTATCTGAGTATGATAGACGGAAATTTAAGTCAGTTCCAAAAAGAGATGGGAAAAATTCACTCAAACTACTCTATGATTGATTCCAGTTCTGCCGACCCGTTCATAAACACCGTGGAAAACGCAAGATGGCTTGCACTTCCGTCAGGTTATGCTGAAAATACTTTTTCCGCATCTGAAAAACCCGTTGGAAATGTCAGCAACACCTCGGGTTCAAAACTTGATGTGTACGAAAACGAGTATTATGTTAATTTCGGCGCAGCTTATGACAAGGCTATATCTCAGGAACAGTACGATTCTCTTTCTTCCGTTGAAAAAAGACAAGCTATGGTTCAGGCGGTTTGCATTAACGACGAAAATGTATCTAACACCGATATTTCGGCGCTTGACCTTGAGCAGAGTATCAGCGACTGTGTTGTAAACGGCACGGACGGTGTGGCGGTTTCCGACGGAAAAATTGTTGTGTCCGAAGATAAAACAAAACTTACCGCTGATGTGAAAACACAGAAAAACTGCCAGATTTATCTTGTTTTCACAAACCTTCAATATGAATCTGTAAGCAAAGAAGTTCTTATGAAAGAAACAGACCCAAAGGGTTATGAAGCCCTTTCAGACGGCGAAAAGGCTGAGCTTGCACAAAACACTCTTAATTTTGAGCCGAAAACAATTTCTTCCATAAAAATCAGTTGTGAATCGGGCGCAGAAAATATTTCCACTATGACACCTAATCACGATTATTACAGCGGTATTACCGATTACACAGTAAACCTCGGTTGCAGTGACAAAGATATCAACAGCATTGAGCTTGAATTCAACAGCGGAATATACACTTATGATAAAATGCAGGTTGTAAGTGTGCCGATGGGTGATTTTGAAAAACAGACAAATGCTCTGAACACCGAACATCTTGAAAACCTCAAGCTTGAAACAAACAAAATAAGCGGTACTATTTCCTGCAGTTCGGACAAATGGTTATACCTTTCCATTCCGTACAGCACAAACTGGAGCGCTTATGTTGACGGAGAAGAGGTTGAAATTGAGCGTGCCAACACGGCATTCTGCGCAGTTCAGATTTCTCAGGGCGAACACACCGTTGAACTGAAATACAGCAATAAAATAATCAAATTGTGCTCCGCAGTCAGCGCAGTCGGTGTACTCAGTTTCGGCGCTCTTGTTTACATTTCTGAAAAAAGAAAGAAAAACGCAAAAGACATTTACAGACTTCCCTAAAACAATTAGGCTGTGAAGAAAAGCATTAACAGTGCAGTTCTTCACAGCCTTTTTTATTCGTCAAATACGGTTGTTATAATTTTGGGGGCGTGGGGCGGAGAGTAATCAAAGCGGTCTATATGGTCGCTCTTCACAAAATATGTAAGCTCCTGCGCCATTTCCGCCTCCTCAAAAGCTTCAACTATTACAAGTTTAATCTTCATCTTATCGGGCAAAACAGATTTTATGTAAACGGCAACGCGCTGACCCTCAAAAAGATAGTCGCACGGCTCCGCAAGCCCTGCAAGATTCGGCATAAGTTCAACAAAAACGCCGTATGTTTCAATGCTTCTCACCGTTCCAGTAACGGTTTCACCTGGCTCAAAAAGCATTGCGTTTTCCGTCCAAGTGCCGAGCAGTTCTTTCAGCGAAAAAGTTAATTTGTTCGGCTCTCTTTTTCGCAGAACAACTTTTATATTTTCACCCTCATACAGTCTTTCACGGGGATGATTTATGCGTGAAACGGAGAGCATATCTATCGGGATAAGAGCGTTTATGCCTGCTCCTATATCTATAAACGCACCGAATTTTTCAAGGTGCGTTACTCTTGCGTCTATTATATCGCCCTCTCGCAGGTTATCTATAAAACTCTTTTTACAGCCGAGCTGAACAGCTTTTCGGGACAGAATTGCGCTGATAATTCCCGTATCGTCCCTCTGAAAGCCGAGGATTGTAAAGCACACGGGTTTATTTACTTTTGATATGAGGGCAATATCTCTTGTTGAGCCGTCATCTATTCCTATTGCGCCCTCCTCCCTCGGTATAACCCCTCTGATAATTCCGAGGTCAACATGCAGGTTATGCCCGCTGTCGCACAAAAGCACTCTCGATTCAATTACACTGCCGTTCATCATGGCTATTTTAACATCCTCCAGAGTGTCAAAAGTGCGCAAAAGCGAGGCATTCTGACCTTCGGGATAAAATTTCATAACATCACTCTCTTTAAATCGGCGTGTCTGCGCCGTAATATTATCTGTATTAAATGTATGCAAAATAAAAGCCGATTATGTTGTAAACAATTTAAATATGTGCTAAAATACAGTTTAATAATATATAATATAATTAAAAAAGCCGCATATTTTGCCCACTGCGGCTTAAGGGTGATTATTTTGGATTTAAAACTGCACGATATTGTTATAATGAAAAAACCGCACCCCTGCGGTTCAAAAGAATTTGAAGTGCTGCGACTTGGTGTGGACTACAAACTGAAATGCCTGGGCTGCGGCAGAGAAGTTATGGTGCCGAGAATTAAGGCGCAGAAAAGCATAAAAGCGGTTAAGGAAAATGGCAACGGCTGACGAAAGACCCGTAGGTTTTCTTGATTCTGGAATAGGCGGCGTTACCGTTCTCAGGCTTGCAAAGCTGCTGCTTCCTAATGAAAACTGCTGTTTTTTCAGCGATTCAAAATACAACCCCTACGGCGACAGAACAGACGCCCAGATTATTTCCCGCTGTACTGAAATCGTTAATTTTCTTATTAACGAAAAAAACTGCAAGGCGATAGTTATTGCCTGCAACACGGCTTCCGCAAAGGCGGCAAGAACTCTGCGCTCACGCTTTAAAAACACGCCGATTATCGCCATTGAGCCAGCATACAAAATGGTGCACGACAAAAGCCCTAACGGTGCGACGCTGATTATGGCTACAAAGGGCACAATATCAAGCGAAAAATTCAGACGACTTTATTATTCTTACTACAACCACAAAACAAGTATTCACTCCTGCGTCGGTCTTGCGGATATTATAGAAAACGGCACAAAAGAACAGGTTGAGGAATACCTTAAAATTAATCTTGCAAGATACAAAGGCAAAGTTGAAAATGTTGTGCTTGGCTGCACTCATTATCCGCTTATAAAAGAAGAGATTACAAAAACGCTCGGCAATGTCAAATTTTTTGACGGGGCTGACGGCGTGAGCAGACGGCTTCAGTTCCTGCTGTCTCAAAACGGCATTGAAAACGATAAAAACGCCGTGGGCAGGATTGAATTTTTCGACTCCTCAGACGATGAGGAAACAAGGATATTAAAAGAAAAACGCTTTTTCAGACTACTTAATGAAAGCGGTGACGAGGAAAAGATATGTTTGACAAACTGACAGAAGTTGAAAAGAAATTTGAAGAGCTTAACGAGCTTGTGTGCAAGCCTGAAATAATAAGCGACATTGAGCAGTACACAAAGCTTATGAAAGAGATTAAGCATTTAACGCCCGTTGTTCAGAAATTCCGTGAATACAAAAAGGCGCTCAAGGAAAACGAGGACTGCCGAGCAATGCTTGAGGACAGCTCGCTTGATAATGATTTTGCCGAAATGGTTAAAGAGGAATTTGAACAGGGCAAGGAAAACCTTGAAAAAATCAGAGAAGAACTTAAAATTCTGCTTCTTCCGAGAGACCCTAATGACGACCGAAATGTTATCATAGAAATAAGAGGCGGCGCAGGCGGTGAGGAGAGTGCGCTTTTTGCAGGTGTGCTTTACAGAATGTACTCAATGTACGCCGAATCAAAGGGCTTTAAAACTGAAATCATAAACGCAAGCGAAACGGGTCTCGGCGGTTACAAGGAAATCAGCTTTTCAGTTGACGGAGACGGTGCGTACAGCCGTTTTAAATTTGAAAGCGGCGTTCACCGTGTTCAGCGTGTGCCCGAAACGGAAAGCCAGGGCAGAATACACACATCAACCGTTACGGTTGCCGTTTTGCCCGAGGCGGAAGAGGTTGATTTCGAGTTAAACGAAAAAGATTTGCAGATAGACACTTTCCGCTCAAGCGGTGCAGGCGGTCAGCACATCAACAAGACATCGTCCGCAATAAGAATTACGCATATTCCGACAGGCACAGTTGTTGAGTGCCAGGACGAGAGAAGCCAGCACAAAAACAAGGAAAAGGCGCTTAAAGTTTTAAGAGCAAGACTTTATGACGCAGAAAAAGCAAAGCACGACGCAGAGATTGCAGGCGAGCGCAAAGCGCAGGTAGGCACGGGCGACCGCTCCGAGAGAATACGCACATACAACTATCCTCAGGGCAGAGTTTCCGACCACAGAATAGGACTTACGCTCTATAAATTAGAGCAGATTTTGAACGGCGACCTTGACGAGCTTATTGATGCGCTTATAACCGCAGACACGGCGGAAAAACTTAAAGCGAGCGCAGGTGAGGAGTAATGGAGACTAAAATTCTCAAGCCGTCTGACGAAAACATAAAGACGGCGGGCGAAATAATCAAAAACGGCGGTCTTGTTGCATTCCCCACGGAAACGGTTTACGGTCTCGGCGCAGATGCGCTCAACGAAGATGCAGTTTCAAAAATCTACAAAGCGAAGGGCAGACCGAGCGACAATCCGCTTATAGTTCACATTGCCGAAAAAGAGGACATTATCCCCCTTGTAAAAGAGGTTACACCGAAAGCGCAGGCGCTGATTGACGCCTTCTTCCCCGCTCCGCTGACGATAATTCTGCCGAAAAGCGATAAAATCGGCAAAACTGTCAGCGGCGGTCTCGGCACGGTGGGAATCAGAATGCCGCAAAACCCGATTGCAAGAGCGCTTATCAAGGCGGCAGGCACACCGATTGCCGCACCGAGCGCAAACACAAGCGGACTGCCGAGCCCTACAAACGCAAAATATGTTATTGAAGATATGACGGGAAAAATAGACGCCATAATTGACGGCGGCGACTGTGAATACGGCATCGAATCAACCGTGCTCACTCTTACAGGCGAAACGCCCGTTATTCTCCGCCCGGGTGCGATAACAAAGGAAATGCTTGAAGAGGTTATCGGCAAAGTTGAAATTGCAAAAGCCGTTACCGAGGGTATGAAAGACGGCGAAATTGCCGCATCACCCGGAATGAAATACAAGCACTATGCCCCCAAGGCGAAAATAATTATAGTAAACGCAGACAAGAAAAAATACGAAAAATTCGTTAATTCAACAAAAGGCGCATTTGCCCTTTGCTTTGAGGATGACGAGGTTACTATACCAAAAGTAACATTCGGCAAAGAGGGCGACGGACTGAGCCAGTCGCACGCACTTTTTGATTCGCTGAGAAAGCTTGACGAGCTCGGCGCAAAAAAGGTTTACGCAAGAAACCCCGAACTCACAGGAGTGGGGCTTGCAGTTTACAACAGGCTTATAAGAGCGGCGGCGTTTTGCGTTTTAGACCTTGAAAAGCCGTTTTTAATAGGACTGACAGGGCAGACAGGCGCAGGCAAAAGCTATGTGGGCGAATGTTTTAAAAAGGCGGGCTTCAACATTATTGACGCCGATTATTACGCAAAACTTATTACTCAAAAAAATTCTGAAATTTTCCCGCAATTACAGGCTCAATTCGGGCAGGATATTATTGTAAACGGCGAGCTTGACAGAAAACTGCTCGCAAAAAGAGCATTTTCAAGTCCCGAAAATACAAAGGCTCTAAACTCAATAATGCACCCTGCAATATTAAAAAAATGCGTTGAGGCGGCTGAGTACCCTGCCGTTTTTGACGCTCCGCAGCTTTTTGAGAGCGGCGCCGATAAATACTGCGCAAAAATAGTGAGCGTTGTTGCGCCGAAAGAACTCCGTCTTGAAAGAATAATGAAAAGAGACTCAATAACGCAGGACGAAGCGCTTTTGAGAATGAATGCGCAGTACAGCGAAGAATTTTTCAGACAAAATTCAGACTTTACCGTTATCAATGACGGCAGAAATATAGAAGAACAAATAAAAACTTTTACGGAGGAAATCATATGAGCGAAAAAAATGCTAAAGAACTGAAAAAACTCCTTTTCAACGACAAGCAAAACGGCGTTGACTTTATGAGCGACGAGGAGCTTAAAATCTGCGACGATTTCTGCGAGGGATACAAATCATTCCTCTATGACTGCAAAACAGAGAGAGAAGTTGCCGCATGGGCAGAGGAAACCGCAAAGGCGGCAGGCTTTGTAAAATTTGATGAATTCGGCGCACCACTTAAAGCGGGCGACAAGGTTTATGTTGCAAACAGGGGCAAGGCGATTATTCTTTGCGTTAAGGGCAAAAGACCCGTCAATGAGGGCGTTCGCATTGCGGCGGCGCACATTGACTCACCGAGAGTTGACCTCAAGCAGTGCCCCGTTTACGAGGACGGCGGTCTTGCCTGCTTCAAAACACACTACTACGGCGGAATTAAAAAATATCAGTGGGCGGCAATTCCGCTTTCACTTCACGGCAGAATCTGCAAAAATGACGGCTCATTCGTTGACATCAAACTCGGAGAGGCGGCTGGCGAGCCGAAATTCTGCATAACAGATATTCTCCCCCACCTTGCAATCGAGCAGTACACAAGAAAGCCGAACGAGCTTATCAAGGGCGAGGAAATGAATGTTGTAATCGGCTCACGCCCGTTCAAGGACGATGAGGAAAGCGAGAGAATCAAGCTCAACATTCTCAATCTTCTTTATGAAAAATACGGCATTACGGAAAGAGATTTCCTTTCAGCCGAGTTGGAGCTTGTTCCTGCATTCACCGTTGACGATATAGGCTTTGACAGAAGCATGATAGGCGGCTACGGCCACGATGACAGAGTTTGCGCTTATCCCTCATTTGAAGCTATTCTTGATGTTGACGGCGCACCCGAATACACGGCTGTTACAATTCTTACAGACAAAGAGGAAATCGGAAGCGTTGGCAACACGGGTCTCAGCTCAAGCTACTTCCAGTATTTCATTGAGGACCTTGCACGCCTTGAGGGATTCGAGGGCAGAGATGTTCTCAGAAAGAGCAAATGCCTTTCAGCCGATGTTAATGCGGCGTTTGACCCGACCTGGTCTTTCGCATATGAGAAAAACAACGCAAGCATTATCAATAACGGCGTTTGCGTTACAAAATACACAGGCGCAAGAGGAAAGAGCGAAACGAGCGACGCTTCTGCTGAATATGCAAGCTGGGTAAAAGCGCTGCTTGAAAACAACGGCGTTTTGTGGCAGAGCGGCGAACTCGGCAAAGTTGACGGAGGCGGCGGCGGAACAGTTGCTATGTTCATTGCAGGCCTTGATGTTGACACAATTGATGTGGGCGTTCCCGTTCTCTCAATGCACGCACCGTATGAAATCGTAAGCAAAATAGATGTTTATATGGCTTACAAAGCATTCTTAACTTTCTTTACAAAATAATAATGCACAGAAAAAGGCTGTGAAGAAGCAACATTAATAAGTTGACTTCATCACAGCCTTATTTTTATTTAATTTTACCGTAAAGGCATCGTGTTGGCTCTTTTTCTATAACAAGTCCGCAGTAATTGCACATAATACATTTTGCCTCTTTCTGCCTGCCGCTTTCAAGCTTAGAAACAAGATTCGGCTCGCAGATAAAAGGACGGCACATGGATATAAAATCCGCCTTTTTAGATTTTAGTATATTTTCCATATCATCAAGCTTATGTATTCCGCCCACTGCTATCACGGGTATGGAAACAGCTTTTTTAATAATCGCCGCATTATCCACATTGAAATTTTCGAGCAGCTTTGGCTGTTTGATAAGCGGATTAACAAGCTTTGCCGCAGACAGGGCAAACTTTGAAAATCCCTTTGGAAAAGAAGCGCACGGTTCTCTGTATTTAAACACCGCTTCCATCGGCATTACTTTGCTTCTCATAGTGTTCATTCCGTCTGCAACCGTTCCGCAGGAGACCTCAACAGCGTCAAGCCCTGCTTTTTGCAGTCTTTTTAAAATCTCAACGCTTTCATTAATATTCATACCGTTTTTTCTGTTATCTGTAGCACTTATTTTTATCCAAACGGGAAGGTTTGTTTTTTCTTTAATACCCTTTATTATAAGCTCTGCAAAGCGGCATCTGTTTTCAAGGCTTCCGCCCCATTTGTCTTTTCTTCTGTTTCCGTGGGCAGACAAAAAATCGTGAATTAAATACCCGTGCCCCCCGTGAAGCTGAACAGCGTCAAACCCTGCTTTTTCCGCTCTTACAGCCGCATTTACAAAATCATCTATAATTTGATATATCTCATTTTCCTCAAGAGGCTTTGCCCTGTCGGGATAAAAAAGGTGTAACACATCTGACGGCGCAACTTTTTGCTCGCCTATTGCTTTTGACGATGTCTGCCTGCCGCAATGGGCAATCTGAAGCACAATTTTGCCGTTTGCACTATGCACAGATTCAGTAAGTTTTTTATATCTGTCAATACCTCTGTCATCATAAATAGTGAGCATTCTCGGATATGGCGAAACTCCGTTTTTGCTTACTGCGGCATAGCCTGTAATTATACAGCCCACATTATTTTCAGCAAGGAATTTATATTTTTTTATAAGTTCATCGCTCGGCGCTCCGTTTTCATCAGCCAAACCGTCATGAGTAGCTGAGCGGAATATTCTGTTATTAACATTAAAAGAAGATATTTCTGCTTTTTCAAAAACCATTGCTTTTCCCTTTTTTTATTAAAAATTATTAGTGCTGTTTGCAAGACCACTCTGTAACTTCTAATTTGATAACGGCGGTGGCATTCAGCACCTTTTCGTCAAAATGCCATTCTTTCTTATCTGAATAATGCTTCATAATAAGCCGCATACCGTGAATTTTCTCTTCGCTGTTATCAACAATACTCAAAGTTCCCTTGCCCATAACGCTTTGGTACCTGAAAGAGTATTCACACGCTTCTTCCCCCGTCATAAGCGAATGACCCGTATCGGCTTCAAAAACTGCGTGCACCTGCTTCAAAGCCAAGTCTATTTTTCTGCCCGCTTTTGCGCTGTGAAAATACAAAAAGAGCTTTTCACCGCAGACATCATATCCGAAATTCAAGGGAACGATATATGCCTCATCCCCGTCAACAAAACCAAGGCGGCAGCAATCGCACCCGTCTAAAATATTCACCATTTTATTAAATTCTGTTATTTCCCTGTCTTTTCTTCTCATACTTTCGCTCTCTAATTAAACTTTACGGCTGTTTCTTTTCCATAACATAATTTGTAAGCAATATTCCTGCTCTTTCAACACTCTGTTCTTTTACCGCAGTATAACCTCTTTTTTCAAAAAACGGTTTTGCGGTAATAGATGCGTGAGTCACTATTTTACCCGTGCATTGTTTCTCTAAAATATCGCAAAGCGCCGTGGCAACACCCTGCCCCTGATAATCCTTGTGAACATAAAGTCTGTCAAGATATCCTGTTTTATCAATATCACCAAAACCGACAAGCGTTTCATTTTCTACGGCAACAATGCAGTAATGATTTTCAAAAGACTTTTGCCATTTATCAAAGTCTGCGTTTTTCGGCGCCCAGACATTTAACTGCTCCTCATTATAATCTTTTGAATTGACGAAGTGAACAGTATTGTAAAACAAACGGATTATCTCTTCACAGTCGGACGGCTTGTATTCTCTAATCACCATTTGCCCTTTTTTATTCTCCCTGTTTAGCATAGAATGTGAGCGAGTATCCGCTGATTGCCATTGTGAGTGTGTCGCTTTTTGCGCCGTCCTTATATGTTGTGGGCGCACAGCCTGCGTAGCCTGTTTTGCCGTTTATGCTTATTTCATATATAACACCCTCGCCCTGAGTGTTTTCAACTTTATATTCTCCCGAATAGCTTTCGTCCGTATCCAAGTCTTTAATAGTAAAGCCGTTTTCGTCCGCCGTGAGAATTACATTTTTTATTTCTGCCTCTGTATAGACCTCGCTGTACTCCTGCGAGCGGGCAATAACATCTCCGTTTTCATTTTGTGCTGTTGAAAGCTGCCATTCGTGGTCTGTGATTTTGACCTTTTCCCCTGCGCTGCAGCCGACAAAGCAGGAAACAACTATTGTGAGCACTACAAAAAGAACTGCTAATGATTTAATCTTTTTCATATTCATTCCCCTTTATTATTTTACGATATATGCGTAAACAGTATTGAGGACACCTGCGAGAAGCATTACCCACACGGGGTTTAGTTTAGTTTTTCTGAGAAGAATTACACAGACGGTGAAAATTATTATAAGCACCCAGTTTGTGGCGGAGAGGACAACCTCACTGCCCCAGAATGCCGTTATCAGCACGGAAACGCCTGCCGATGCAATCATTGCGACTACTGCGGGTCTGAGGGACTTTAAAATATCCTGCATTGCGGACATATTTCTGTATTTGAAATAGAGCTTTGCAAGAATTAACACGATTACGCAGGACGGCAAAACACACCCTGCCGTTGCGGCGAGCGCACCGCCCACGCCTGCAATTTTTATTCCCACAAAAGTGGCGGCGTTTATTGCGATAGGGCCTGGCGTCATCTGCGAAATAGTTATCAAATCGGTGAATTCAGTCATACTTATCCACTGATTTTGAGTTACAACCTCGTTTTGAATAAGGGGCAGAGCGGCATAGCCGCCGCCGAAACTGAAAAGACCTATTTGAAGAAAACTGAGAAAGAGTTTAATATAAATCATTTTGCACGCCCCTTTCTTTTATTGATAAGAGCGTGAACAACGCCGATTAATGCGCAGACAATAACTATGTAAACAACATTCACATTGAAAACGCACGCCGCTATGAATGCAAGCGCCATTATAATAACAGATTCTGCGCTTTTCATTTTAAATATATCCATTGCCATATCGTATACTACGCTTGCGATAACAGCGCCGACTCCCGCCTGCATACCCTCAAGCATATGGCTTACAATGAAGTTTTCACGAAATGCGTCATACGCAACGGAAATTACAGAAATAATCACAAACGGCGGAATTATTGTTGCAATAATAGCGATGATTGCGCCGAGAAAACCTGCCAGCTTATACCCCGTTACTATCGCTCCGTTTACGGCAATGGGGCCTGGTGCTGACTGTGCAATGGCAACAAGGTCAAGCATTTCATTTTCATCTATCCATTTATAATTATCAACAAACTTTTTCTTCATCAGCGTAACGATTACATAGCCGCCGCCGAATGTAAACGCACTCAAATACAGAGTGGCGAAAAAAAGTTTTAAAAGCACTTTGCGTTTATTTTCCATAACACTTCCTCCAAGTCCTCATTATATTCCACCCTTTCCCTTTTGTAAACGCTTTTGTAAAAAGAAAAATCCTGAAACCAAAGGCTTCAGGATTAATAATAAATCATTTGCAGAAACGGTGACTGCCGATAACCGTTATAATCGGGCGTGAATGCATAAACGCATCGTTCGTTTTGGCAGGGTTATAATAATAGATTGCTCCGCCTGACGGGTCCCAGCCGTTGATTGCATCAATCGCCGCTTTTTTAGATGTTTCGGAAACAGGCTCATACCAGTTGCTGTCATAAACACAGGAAAACGCTCCCGACTGATACACAACGCCGCTTATACTATCGGGGAAAGACGGGTGCTCAACTCTGTTTAGCACAACTGCGCCGACTGCCACCTGACCCTCATAGCTTTCACCTCTTGCCTCTGCCGAAATTACCTTTGCAAGAAGCTGAACATCAGAGCTTGAATACTGAGTATTCTGCGTTGAACCCGAGCCGCCGAGACCGAGATACAAAAGAGTCTGCGAGCCTGCAATACCGTCAACAGTAATTCCCACATTTCTCTGAAAGCTTTTAACGGCGCTCTGGGTCTGACTGCCGAAAATGCCGTCAATCTCACCCTTATAGTATCCGAGCTCTTTAAGCTTTTTTTGAAGAGTTTTAACCTCGTCGCCCGTTGAGCCGTATTTTGAAACGGCGTATACTGCCGAATCACTATCCGCATAACACAACTCGTACGCAAGATAGCCGCCCGTGCCTGCGCCGAGAATTATTGCAAGGGAAATCAAAAAGATATAGAAATTTCTGAAAGCCTTATAAACCGTCATAATTATCACCTACACAAAAAAATTAAGCAAAAAGGTTATTGCCGCACCTGCGCCGACGCACAACAGCGCCTGAAATATTAAATAGCGCATTTCCTTTTTAGTGCGCCTTGCCCGAGGGGGTCTTTTTGCTTTTTTGGCATAAAGCTTGGCTTCATTATTTAATTTTTCCCTGCCTACATTTACATATTCCGGTTTTACGAAAAAAATTATTTTTTCAAAATACGGATTTTCCGTATTCGTAACTTCAAGAACCTGTTTATTAACGCCTCTTATCATTTTGAAAATCCTTTCCTGCTTATACTTTTTTTATACAAATAGTGTTGGAAAAAAAGATGAATTTTATACAGAATTAGGAATATTGATTTTTGGTGAAAATTGCAATAAAATAGTTCTTGACAGGGTACTGTAATAACATTTGGTATATGCGTTTTTACACTTTTTAAATGTTGAAAAGTATGTTGAAAATGTTAAAAAGTTTAGTGAAAAACGGCTTGTTTATATGGTTTTTCGATGTTGAAAAGTCAAAAACAGGCAAAATCGTGGTACTTTTCAATAGTTTACACAGAGTTTTCAACATTTTGTAAAGTTACAAATAGTTACAGTTTTTTTTAGTGAATTTGCTATTTTTATTATTCATTAACGGCGCATAATGTGATATAATTTTGTGAGAAAAGCAGGTGAAATTATACAGACAATGATAATTGAAGAAAGAGATAACGAGATAATTTTAAAGGGCGTAAAATGCCTTAGCCTGCCGCTGACTCTTGACTGCGGCGAAGCGTTTCGCTGGCAGGAGCAGGAGGACGGCTCATGGAGCGGTGCGGCATACGGAAAATTTTTAAACATAAAAGAAGAAAACGGCGTTTTTATTTTAAAATCAACAACAAAAGAAGATTTTGAAAAAGTTTGGCACAATTATTTTGACCTTGACAGGGATTACGCAAAAATCTGCGAAAAATTAAAGGAAGACCCCCTCTTGTCTGAAACGATTGACAAATATTACGGAATCAGAATATTAAATCAGGAGCCGTGGGAGGCGCTTGTTTCATTTGTAATAAGCCAGCAAAACAACATTAAAAGAATAAAGGGCATTATAAAACGCCTTTGCGATACATACGGCGAGGAAATATGCGACGGGTGGCACAGTTTTCCGACGGCGCAGAAGCTTTCCTCTCTTGATGTTTCCGATTTAGAGGCGCTCGGTCTCGGTTACAGGGCAAAATATGTTAAACGCCTTGCGGACGATGTTGCGAGCGGAAAAATCGACCTTGCGGCAATTAAGGCGATGGACCTTGACGGGGCAAAAGCAGAGCTTCTCAAAATCTACGGAATAGGCGAAAAGGTTGCAAACTGCGCTTTGCTTTTCGGCTTTCAGTTTGTGCAGTGCTTCCCCGTTGATGTGTGGATGAAGAGAGTGCTTGAATTTTACCCGAACGGACTGCCCGAATGTTTCAGCGGAGTTGAGGGAATAGCCCAGCAATACCTGTTTCACTGGGCGCGAAATAACTTGACGGAAAGGACGGCGAAATAATGCAGAAACTTTTTCTTGATTACGAATTTGATGACAGAATAGTGCTTGACGAGGAGCAGAGCCGCCACATTGCAAAAAGCCTTAGAATGAAAAAGGGCGATATGCTTACTGTTTGCAACGGAGACGGCAATGATTACGGCTGTATTATTGAAGAGATTACGAAAAATTCCGTTGAGCTTTCCGTTTGCTACAAGCAGGCTTCAAACAGCGAGCCGAGCGTTTCGGTATCCCTCTATCAGGGTGTGCCGAAGGGCGACAAAATGCAGGACATTATTCAGAAATGCGTTGAACTCGGAATTCACGATATTACGCCCGTGCTTACAAAAAGAAGCGTGAGCAGACCTGACGAAAAACAGGCAGGCAAAAAGCGTGAGAGATATTCAAAAATCGCCCTTGAAGCGGCTCAGCAGAGCGGCAGAGGAATCGTGCCCGAAATAAATAAAATGATTACTTTAAAGGAAGCCGCCGAGCAATGCACGGCGGACATAAAAATTTTGTTTTACGAGGGCGGCGGCGAACCTTTGCGCGAAATTATAGACAAAAACGCAAAAAGCGTTGCGATATTCATAGGCCCCGAGGGCGGTTTTGACGGTGAAGAGGTTGAAATGCTTAAAGACAGCGGTGCTGTTTGCGCAACACTCGGCAAAAGGATACTGCGCACTCAGACTGCGCCTGTTGCGGCGCTTTCCGCAATAATGCTGATGACGGGCAATCTTGAATAATCACAGCCAAAAAACAGATATATATAATGTAATAATATAAGAAAGGAAATTTTTATGGCTATTTACGGCAATATTACCGAGCTTATAGGCAACACACCTATGATGAGACTTTCTGCATACGAAAAAGCAATCGGCGCAGAAGCCGAGCTTGTTGCAAAGCTTGAATATTTTAACCCCGCAGGCTCAGTTAAGGACAGAGCGGCTTATTATATGATTAAGGATGCGGAGGAAAAAGGAATTTTAAAGAAAGGCGCAACTATAATTGAGCCGACATCGGGCAACACGGGCATAGGACTTGCAAGCGTTGGCACAGCAAGAGGATACCGTGTAATTTTAACAATGCCCGAAACGATGAGCGTTGAAAGACGCAGTCTTGTTAAAGCTTTTGGCGCAGAAGTTGTGCTGACAGAGGGCGCAAAGGGAATGACGGGCGCAATAGAAAAGGCAGAGGAACTTAAAAACGAAACGGACGGCGCTGTTATCCTCGGTCAGTTTGTAAACCCTGCAAACCCGAGAGCGCACTATGAAACAACGGGCCCCGAAATTTGGGAGCAGACGGACGGAAAGATTGACGCTTTCGTTGCAGGAGTAGGCACAGGCGGCACAATTTCAGGAGTTGGCAAATATCTTAAAGAGAAAAATCCTGATATTAAAATAATTGCGGCTGAGCCTGCAACATCGCCCGTTTTGAGCGAGGGACACGGCGGCGCGCACAAAATTCAGGGAATCGGCGCAGGCTTCGTGCCCGAAACGCTTGATACAGAAATCTATGACGAAGTTATTGCCGTGCCGAACGAAGCGGCATTTGAAACAGGCAACAAAATTGCAAAAACAGAGGGCTTTCTTGTGGGCATTTCAAGCGGTGCGGCGCTTTGGGCGGCGGCTCAGCTTGCAAAGCGTGAGGAATACAAGGGCAAGCGCATAGTTGTACTCTTCCCCGACACGGGCGACAGATACCTTTCAACTCCCCTTTTCTCACAGGAATAAACGAAATTCTTTAAAACCAAATAAGATATAAAAATCACCCGTGCCTTGGGTCAAATTCAGGGCACGGGCTTTTTGTTACAATGGCAAATTTTAAGTTTGTATTGCTTTTTCGGCTCATATATTGTAAATTTATATATAATAAATGAAAAGAGGGCGCAGTTTGCGCCGCAAAGGCGGTTTTAATATGACGGTTTGTGAACTTCAGGAAAAAATCAGAGAACTGAAAAAGGAAAAGGACATCTGCATTCTTGCCCATTCATATATGAGCAGGGAGATTTGCGAAATCGCCGATTTCACGGGCGATTCATACGCTCTTTCTGTAAAAGCGCAGAGTGTAAGCAGTAAAACCGTTATTATGTGCGGCGTTCGTTTTATGGCGGAAACCGTTAAAATACTTTCACCCGAAAAGAAAGTTATTCTTTCAAACCCGTCCGCAGGCTGCCCGATGGCAGAACAGTTTGACAAAAAAAGAGTGCTCGAACTCAAAGATGAGCACCCCGACCACGCTGTTGTTGCTTATGTAAACACCACGGCAGAGCTTAAAACCGTTTGCGATGTCTGCGTAACTTCATCATCAGCGGTTAAAATAGTAAAGGCGATGCCTGAAAAGAATATTATTTTTATTCCCGACATCAATCTCGGCACATTTGTTAAAAATGCGTGCCCCGAAAAAAATATCGTTTTACTTGAGGGCGGCTGCCCCACTCACTGCCTTGTTACTGAAAACGAGGTGATTGAGGCAAAATCTGCTCACCCGAACGCACTGTTTCTTGTTCACCCCGAATGCAGAAATGAAGTTGTGCGCCATGCCGACTACGCAGGCTCAACGAGCGGAATTATGGATTTTGCGAAAAACAGCGACTGCCGTGAATTTATAATCGGCACGGAAAACAGCATTGCGGAGCATTTGCAGTATGACTGCCCCGACAAGAAATTTTACCCTGTATCAAAAAATCTTATATGCGAAAATATGAAAGCGACTACCCTGCCCGAGGTTTACCTTTGCTGTCTCGGTGAGGCGGGCGAGGAAATCGTGCTTGACGATGAAACCCTCAAAAAAGCTAAAAGCTGTATTGACAAGATGATTGAATACGGCGGATAATTTATAAATGGTGATTTTATGAAGAAAAAGGCGCTTATAGCAATGAGCGGCGGCGTTGACAGCAGCGTTGCCGCCTTTTTAATGAAGCAGGCTGGCTACGAATGTGTGGGGGCAACCATGCGTTTGTGGAGCGGTAGTTCTGACAGCGATGTGAACGACGCCGAGAGCGTAGCAAAAAAACTTGATATGCTGTTTTACGCGTTTGATTTGCAGGACGAATTTGAAAAATGCGTTATCGGAAACTTTATCAGCGAATACGAAAACGGCAGAACGCCGAACCCCTGTATTCAGTGCAACAAATATCTTAAATTCGGCAAGCTGATTGAAAAGGCACAGGAACTTGGGTGCGACACAATTGCAACAGGTCATTATGCTGAAGTGATTTTTGACGAAACCACAGGCGAATATATGCTCAAAAAGGGCGCTGATTTAAGCAAGGACCAAAGCTACGTGCTCTATCCCCTTACGCAAAACGAACTTGCAAAAACAGTTTTTCCGCTCGGAAAATATACCAAGGCGCAGATTAGGGAGATAGCAGAGGAAAACGGATTTGTAAATTCTCGAAAAAAAGAGAGCCAGGACATCTGCTTTGTGCCTGACGGCGACTATGCGTCATTCATTGAAAGCAGAATGAGCGAGCCTTGCAGAAAAGGAAAATTCGTACTCCAAAACGGCGAGGTGCTCGGTGAACACGGCGGAATTATAAGATACACGATAGGTCAGCGAAAAGGGCTTGGGATTTCATACAGCGTTCCGCTTTTCGTGTGTGACAAAAATCCGAAAACAAATGAAGTTGTGCTCACAACTGGGGACGCACTTTTCACGAGAGAGGTTTTTGCAAAGGACGCAAACATTATCTCCCCTAAAGGTCTTGAAAAGGGACAGCGTGTTTTTGCGAGGACAAGATATAATATGAAAGAACAGCCGGCTGTTGCCGAGCTTATTTCAGACGACACAATACGCCTTGTTTTTGACGAGCCGCAGAGAGCGGCGGCGCCTGGTCAGTCGCTCGTTTTATATGACGGCGATTTTGTTATCGGCGGCGGAATAATTACAAAACAAGAAAATATTAAATAACACAGGCAGGCAGAAATTATGAGAATGAGAAGAAAAAAAAACCTTGAAGAAAGGCTTGAAAAATGCGGCGGCTATCTTATTGACTGCGAGATGGACGACCTTGATTACCGCAACGCAAGAAATGAAAATCACATTGTAGATTTTAAATCTATTTTTAAAAATAACAACCCGACAGTACTTGAAATAGGCTGCGGCAAGGGCACTTTTGCAAGCACGCTTGCTAAACAGAACCCGAACATAAATGTTATAGCGGTTGAAAAAGTTGCCAATGTTATAGTTGCGGCTTGCGAAATGGCAGCGGAGCAGGGGCTTCAAAATATACGCTTTATGAGGGGCGACGCAGAATACCTGCCGAGCTACATAAAGGAAAAAAGCATTGAAACAATTTATCTCAATTTCAGCTGCCCGTACCCGAAAGCGAGATACGCAAAGCACAGACTTACCCACTCCCGCTTTCTTGAAATTTACAAAACTCTGCTTGCAGACGGCGGAGCAATTTTTCAGAAAACGGACAATATGCACTTTTTTGAATTTTCGATTGAGAGCTTTTCGCAAAGCGGTTTCAAACTTTCAAACATAAACCTTGATTTACACAACAGCGATTTTGAGGGCAACATCGTTACGGAATACGAAAGCAAATTTTCACAGCAGGGCTTTCCCATCTACCGCCTTGAAGCAAGGCTTTGATATACGACAATATTTTAAGTTTGATAGCCCTGAAAAGAAAAGATGTTAATAATAGGTATTAATAATGAAAAATAAAAAATTAATCTTGATAAGTGTAATAGCAGTAATAGTTATACTTACTGCATCCTTTTTTGTTGGAACCGGATTTATTGAACGCACAGATGTGATTTTAACAGATTATTCTGTTTCAGAAGACGGAACTCAAATCACTCTGAATGCATCGGTCTCATCCTCTATGGGGTATATCAGAGGATTTAAAAATAATGGCGGCGGTGTGAAATCACACTATCTGACTTTTTATTCAACTTTTGGCGGACTTAACAGCAAGCTTGGAGCTAAAAATGAATTTGTGTTAGAAGTCAATGAAGACGATAGCGAGATTTACTTTAACCGTGCCGGCGGCGGATACGAACTTGTTTTGCAAAAGAATACAGAAACAGGTGAATGGGAGAAAACGCCTTGAATTTACAAATCAATACTAAGGGCTGATACAGTCAATATAAAAACGCTCGTTTGGAAATTATTTTTCCGAACGGGCGTTATTTTTTGCAGATAATATTTTAATGGCAAATCAGGATAAAAAGCACCATATTTTTGAAAAAATGCCCGAAAAGCTTGATTTTAAGGCATTTGTAAACCAAAGTTGCGGCGAAAAATCGGCTTTGTAAAGCAGAGTTTGTAGCATTTGGAGCCGATTTGGTGTTTAATGCAGTTGTAAGGCAAGGGAAAACCGAAACCCGAAAATAACAACAGAAAAACAAAAGGAGATAATGATTATGAAATATTTAAGAGCTATTGCAGTATTGATGTTTTACCCGTTTTTCATCAAAAGAAACGAATTTAAAAACAAATAAAATTAAATTATTAATAATTGAAAACAATTTAAATTTACGG
>UQFL01000027.1 GCA_900540305.1 uncultured Oscillospiraceae bacterium
ACGAGATCAGCCTCGGTCTCGTGGGCTCGGAGATGTGTATAAGAGACAGTAATGATACAATACTATTCAAGCAACAAATGCGGGTGTGGTGGAATTGGCAGACACGCAAGATTTAGGATCTTGTGGGTAACCGTGCAGGTTCAAGTCCTGTCACCCGCACCAACCGAGTTCGAACTTAGTTCGTGCTCGGTTTTTATATATGCGGCTGTAATTCATCGGTAGAATGCGAGCTTCCCAAGCTCGACAGGTGGGTTCGACTCCCATCAGCCGCTCCAAGGGCAATGCGAAAAGCATTGCCTTTATTTTTTATCATTTAACTATAGCGAAAACCGCGCAGTAAACATCTTTTGCACCATAAGCCTTTAAAGTCATTGCGGCGGAAGAAAGAGTTGCACCCGTAGTTTTGACATCGTCAATCAAAAGAATTGTTTTACCGTCTACATCTGCTTTATCTTTCAAATCAAAAGCATTATACATATTTACAAATCTTTCGGACGATTTTTGCCTTTTCTGCACTTTAGTTCTGCGCTTTTTTATAAGAAGATCGCAAAGCTCCAAATCACATATTTTACTTACTCTTTTTGCAAGAAGATTTGCTTGATTGAAACCTCGAAACTTTTCGTCATATTTTCTCATCGGAATATATGTAACGCAGTCAAATTCAATAAGTTCATAGTATTTTTGAACACAATCAGCAATCAATCTTCCCTGCTCCTCAGCAAGAGACGGAATGCCGTTCATTTTCATATTCAAAACTGCTTTTGAAACAGAGTCCTCGTAATAAAACGGAGCAACGACCGCTTTATATTCCATACTCTTCTTAGATTTTTTACATATACAGTCTGCCTTTTCACAACCGCATTTAAGACAAATGGGAGGTTCAATGGGAGAAGCATTCTCACAATCTTCGCATAAAACGCCATCAAACTCAATGACTTCTCCGCAGATGAGACAGCGATTTGTAAAAACAGCCTTTTTAAAAATATCAGTCAATGTTTTCATCATACTGTTACATACGGCTCAATGCTTGCGTAAACCGCATCACCTATACCGCTGATATCTTTTAGTTGTTCAACGCTTGTATAGCCACCGAGATAATCACGATAAGCGATTATTGCGCTTGCTCTCGCTTCTCCGATATTGTCAATAGTCATAAGTTCTTCGGCTGTGCAAGTATTGAGATTTAGCGGATATTGAACATTTATCGCTTCTTTTTCTTCTGAATCTGCCGTACCATATTCACTCTTTACAGTTGTATTTTCAGTCTGTGAAATTACCGTCTCTCCCTGTGTTTCTTCCTCTTCATCTGTAAACACGGGTGAATACACAGCAGATGTCTCATCTTTCTGGGTATAATCGTTACTTACTCTCGGCTGAGAAAACGCAATAAAGGCGAAAACTACAGAAATCAGCAGTAAAGCAACACCGACAAGTATGTCGGTTTGTCTTTTATCGCTTCTTTTTGAGCTTTCGCCTTTCATAATATCACTCCGAATTTTTATTCACCGTCATCAATACTGCCTATGATTTGAACATTCTGCGCATCTTCATTATCGGCATCGTCAAGAGATAACTGAACATTGTCGCTTTCAAAGGTGTTATTAGCGTCATACGCTCTCTTTTCAAGCCACATCTGCTTTGTCATAAGCACCTGACGAGGCTTACTTCCCTCTGAGGGCCCTATAACTCCGTATTCCTGAAGCTGGTCAATAATTTTCGCTCCCCTTGCGTAGCCTACTGACAACTTTCTCTGTAAGAATGAAGTTGAAGCCGTGCCTGTTTCCATAACGATTTCTGCCGCTTTTTCAAAGAGCGGGTCAAAATTATCCTCAGGCTCGTCCTCTGCAAACGGATTTGATTTTTTGTCCTGAACAGCCTTTGCATCAATTTCTTTCTGAATGTTTTCATCGTAATCAGATTCGCCCTGCTTCTTGATATAGTCGCAAAGTTCTTCAACTTCTTCGTCACTGATAAAACATCCCTGTACACGCATCGGCTTATTTGCACCAATGGGATTATAAAGCATATCGCCGTTTCCGAGAAGTTTTTCAGCACCGCTTGCATCAAGAATTGTTCTTGAATCTATCTGAGAAGATACAGTAAGTGCAATTCGAGAAGAAATATTAGCCTTAATCAATCCAGTAATAACATCAACAGACGGTCTTTGGGTTGCGATAACAAGGTGCATACCTGCGGCACGAGCCATCTGTGCAAGTCGGCAGATTGAATCCTCAACCTCTTTCGGCGCCGCCATCATCAAATCTGAAAGCTCGTCTATAAAGATACAGATTTTAGGCATTGGCTCCATATCGTCGTGCTTTTCAACATATTTATTATATCCGTCAATATCTCTTACGCCTGTTTGTGAGAATTTTCCGTAACGCTGAAGCATTTCGGAAACTGCCCATCCAAGTGCGCCTGACGCTTTTCTTGCATCAGTTACAACGGGAACAAGCAAATGCGGTATTCCCGCATATTTTGAAAATTCAACCTGCTTCGGGTCTATCATAAGAAATTTAACCTCATCGGGTCTTGCCCTAAACAGAATTGAAACGATGATAGAATTCATACAAACAGATTTACCTGAACCTGTCGTACCTGCTATTAACAAGTGCGGCATTTTTGAAATATCGCAAAAAACGCAGTTGCCTGCAATATCTTTTCCGAGACCAGCAGAAAGCTTTGAACGCTGTTCCAAAAACTCAGGTGTATCTACAAGTTCACGCATAGAAACCATATTTTTAACTTTATTAGGAACTTCAATTCCCACTGCGGCTTTGCCGGGAATCGGCGCTTCTATTCTGACATGAGTTGCCGCAAGATTAAGCGCAATATCATCAGATAAGTTAGTGATTTTAGAAATTCTTATACCAGCCGCTGGTTTGAGCTCATACCTTGTTACAGTAGGTCCTCTGCTTATATCCGTAATTGTTGCGTCAACATTAAATGAGTGAAGCGTTTCAATAAGTCTTTCAGCGTTGCTTTTAAGCTCGCCGCTTATGTCCTTTGTTGCGGCGTGTTTTGCCGCTTTAAGAATGGACACGGGAGGAATATTATAATCGGCAACAGTTGCTTTCATTTGCTCGTTAGTTACCTCAAATTTTTCCTCCTGCTTTTTCTCGGAGTTTTCAGATGCGTTTTGAACAATCTCGTCTATAGTTTTCGGCTTCGTTTTATCGCTCTGAATTTTCTTAGCGGCAGAGGCGTTAATCTCATCAATTATTTGCTGAGACATCTTCATTTCATCAAGATTTGAAAGCGGAGATTCCTTTTCAATATCCACATTCTTTTTGTCCGCTTTTTTTCTGCCTTTTTTGCCTTTATCTTCATCAAGCGGAGAAACTGCATCAAGAGGAACATCAATTTCAGCCTTAGCAGCTCTGCGCTGTTCTATACGCTCCTCAATAGCAGGCTGAACTTTTTCATATGTCTTTTTAGCAGGAGCAGCGGCTCCTTTTAAGAACTGTATAATAGTTATACCGCTCAAAAGCATAAACACCACAAAAATCAAAATGCAGTCAACTATTATTGCAGGAGCTTTTCCGAGAGTCAGAAGAAGCCAGCCGAAAACAGCGCCCAAAAATCCACCGTTAAATTCAGTTGGAGCGGAATTAAACGAATCAACAACTGCCTGTTTGAAAACTTCACCGCTTTGGTGCTGAACAACATGAATAAATGTTGATATTAAAAGCACCATAACCGCACATTCACTGCCCTTGATGAGCAATAATTTCAAATCCTGGTCTTTGATTGAATAAAGTACGGTTATAACGATTGTGAGAAGCGGAAATACCCAAGAAGCAAACATTCCGAAAAGGCCCACATAAATATTATGTACAAAAAGCCAGGCTCCCTGCCCTTTTACAACAGCTATAAAGAAAAACAGCACCGAAAGAGCGAAAAGAATTACACCTGAAATTCTGTTAATATCGGCGTTGCTTCGCTGCGGCTGAGCTTTTGCGGAACTTTTTTGCGGAGTTCTTTTTTTATTTCCTGTATTTTTACTGTTAGCCATAAAAACCTCTGTTAAAAAAGATTATTTGATAATGATTTCAACAATACCGATTACAAGTGTAATAAAACCGATTGCGAAATTATAAATTGAGAAATAGTTTAAATAATTTTTTCTGACAACCATTAACAAGAATTTAGAAGCAAAGAAGGTTGCCGCGCCTGCAAGAACAACACCTATTATTCCTGCAACAATATTCACATAGCTTACGCAGGTAAAAACCTCTATAAAACCTTTTACAAGCAAAATAGGTGCACTGATACTTACAAAATATCTGACAGCTACTTTTGTGTTTACAGAGAAGAATGCGCAGAATGAAACAACTACTGCAACGAGAGAAAGACCTGATACGGGCAAAGCGAAAAATACGCCGAGCGCAAGCAAAAGTGCTGATACGAGTGATAACTGCCTGCCTTTCTCTGTTTTTTGAATCATTTTAAATGCGCCTATAAGAAGCGCCGCATTAATAATAAAACAAATGCCCTCAGACAAAAGGTTTCCGTCATATGAATAAGAATGAAGCAATGTATAAATATTGCGCTCGCCGCCCACAGGAATTAAGTAGACTAGCATAAAAATATACGGAATATATGTAAAATAGTAAAACTTTCTTGAATTAGAAGTATTCTTAATATCAAGCTGCTTTGTAAAAATCTCTTTTCCCGTGGAAATAAATTCAAATATCAGCTTTAAGAATACTTTGTAGAACGCAATAATAAGACCTATTGCCATTCCTATATGTATAAGCCCTGTTAATTCAGAGCAATTATTTGAATACCTTGCGGCAAAATCATGAAATATAGCGGAATGACCGCTTTCAGACAAGGGAAAAATATAAGTCAGAACCTGGGCTATTGCCTGGAATATCGCTGTTATAATCGACAATGTTTTTACCTCCGAACATTGACGCTCCGTCAACATAATACCCCCGTCTCAGGTAATCATACGGATTACTTGAGCGGACAGACGAACACGATGAAAGCCCCGTGCAGTTTGAGGCTTCAAGAAAAATTTCTCCCTCGCTGATTACAGACCAAATCATTCTTTATCTCCCTCTTCCTCGATAGTTTTGTTGAGAAAATCAAGAGCGTCGGACAAGCCGCCGAGCTCATCAATAAGACCGCACGAAACTGCGCCCTCACCGTCAAGCACCGTGCCGACATCCATAACAAGTTCGCCTGTTTTCATCATAAGATTTCTGAAATCATCGGCAGAAATCTTTGAATTTGACTCAACAAAATTAACGATTCTGTCCTGCATTTTTTCAAAATAAGAAAGAGTTTGAGGAACACCGAGAACAAGGCCGTTAAGCCGCACGGGATGAACAGTCATAGTTGCGCTTGGTACAATAAAACTCTTTTGACAGGAAACGGCAAGAGGCACACCGATTGAGTGACCGCCGCCGAGTACAAGAGAAGCCGTCGGCGTTTTCATTGTTGAAAGAAGTTCTGCAATAGCTAGTCCCGCTTCAACATCGCCGCCGACAGTATTGAGAATAATAAGAAGCCCTTCAATTTCTGGACTTTCTTCAATAGCAACAAGCTGGGGAATTACATGTTCGTATTTAGTTGTTTTATTTTGACTCGGTAGAATATAGTGCCCTTCTATCTGCCCGATTATAGTTAAACAGTGGATAAAATGACCGTTTTTCTTAACGGTTATAGAGCCTGTCTCAAAATCGGAGGAAGCGGCGCTTTCCTGAGCGTTTTCTTTTTCATTTTCAGCCATAATAACACATCCTTTATGTTATTATGCCCAAATGCTAAACAATATTTTATCATAATGAATAAAATAATTCAACAATATATAAAATTAGTTTTATTAAATAATTAATTACTTATTATAATTTTGATAAAATTTTATTAATTTTGGGAAATTGATTGACACAAGTTGGACAATATTATAAAATAGATTGACAAAAAAATTAATAACTATGGAGGGTTCAATTATGGGACTTACTTTGGCACAAAAACTTATAAAGTCGCATCTTGTTGAAGGCGAAATGGTTGCAGGCACCGAAATCGGACTTAAAATTGACCAGACGCTTACACAGGACGCAACAGGCACCATGGCTTATCTTGAATTTGAAGCAATGGGCGTTGACCGTGTAAAGACTGAAAAAAGCGTTGCTTACATAGACCACAACACTTTGCAGACAGGCTTTGAAAACGCAGACGACCACCGTTACATTCAGAGCGTTACTAAAAAGCACGGAATTTATTTTTCAAGACCCGGTAACGGTATCTGCCATCAGGTACATCTTGAAAGATTCGGTATTCCCGGAAAAACTTTAATCGGCTCTGACAGCCACACCCCCACAGGCGGCGGTATCTGTATGCTTGCTATGGGTGCAGGCGGACTTGATGTTGCAGTTGCAATGGGCGGAGGCACATATTACATTCCGATGCCCAAGATGACAAGAATCAATCTTCACGGCTATCTTAAGCCGTGGGTATCAGCTAAAGATGTTATTCTTGAAGTTCTCAGAATAATGAGCGTTAAAGGCGGCGTAGGCAAGATTATTGAATACGGCGGCGACGGCGTTAAAACTCTTTCAGTACCCGAAAGAGCTACAATAACAAACATGGGCGCTGAGCTCGGTGCTACAACTTCTATTTTCCCGTCAGATGAAATCACTCTTGCTTTCCTTAAGGCTCAGGGAAGAGAAAATGACTGGACAGAAATTCTCCCCGACGCAGACGCAGAGTATGACGAGGTTATTGACATCGACCTTTGCTCACTCACTCCTATGGCAGCTTGCCCCCATATGCCCGACAATGTAAAGACAACTGAGGAGATCGGCAAAATTAAGATCGACCAGGTTGCTATCGGTTCATGCACAAACTCTTCATATGTTGATATGATGAAAGTTGCTTCAATCCTTAAGGGCAAAACAGTTTGCCCGTCAGTTTCTCTCTGTATTGCACCCGGTTCTAAACAGGTACTTAATATGCTTGCTCTTAACGGCGCTCTTTCAGATATGATTAACGCAGGCGCAAGAATTCTTGAGTCTGCTTGCGGTCCTTGTATCGGAATGGGACAGAGCCCGAACTCAAAGGGTGTATCACTTCGTACTTTCAACAGAAACTTTGAAGGCAGAAGCGGAACAAAGGACGCAGGTATTTACCTTGTTTCTCCCGAAGTTGCTGCTGCTTCTGCACTTACAGGCTATCTTACAGACCCGAGAGAACTCGGTGAAGCTCCTGAGGTTAAAATGCCTGAGAAATTCATAGTTAACGACAATATGATTGAGCCTCCTGCAAGCGTTGAAGAGGCTGCTTCAGTTGAAGTACTCAGAGGACCCAACATCAAGCCTTTCCCGAAAACAGAGGCTCTTCCTGAGGAAATCACTGCAAAGGCAATCCTTAAAGTCGGCGATAACATTACAACAGACCACATCATGCCCGCAGGTGCAAAGATTCTTCCCTATCGTTCAAACATTCCTCACCTTTCACAGTACTGCTTTGCTGTATGTGACGAAACATTCCCCGAGAGAATCAAGGCTGAGGGCAAGGGCTTCATAATCGGCGGCGCTAACTACGGTCAGGGCTCAAGCCGTGAGCACGCTGCGCTTGTACCGCTTTATCTCGGCGTTAAAGCTGTTATCACTAAGAGCTTTGCAAGAATCCATGTAGCAAACCTTGTTAATGCTGGTATTCTCCCCTTCACTTTCAAGAATGAAGCAGATTACGACCGCATTGACCAGATGGATGAGCTCGCTCTTTCAGACATCAGAGAAAAACTCAAGAACAACGAAAATATTGTTCTTAAGAATATTACTAAGGGCGAAGAATACGAGCTTGATTCTTCTCACCTTTCAGCTCGTCAGAGAGATATGCTTCTCTGCGGCGGACTTCTTGATTACACAAGAGAAATGAATAAATAAGGCAGGAGATTATTATGGATAACGAAAAGAAAGCAATTGACGAAGCAGTTGAACAGTTCCGTAAACTTATGGAAGGTCAACTTGCAAGAGCAAAGAAAATTAAAGAAGACAAAGATTTTATAGATTATCAGAATCTTGATACAATCGTAATCGGCATCTGCGGCGGTGACGGAATCGGCCCCGTTATCACAAAGGAGAGCGAGAGAGTTCTTGCTTTCCTTTTGAAAGACGAAGTTGCTTCAGGCAAAGTTCAGTTCAAGGAAATTGACGGACTTACAATTGAAAACCGTGCAAAATGTCTCAAGGCAATCCCTGATGATGTACTTGAAGAGTTAAAGGCTTGCCATGTTATTCTTAAGGGCCCAACAACTACTCCCCGTCAGGGCGACGGTTGGCCGAATGTTGAATCCGCTAATGTTGCAATGAGAAAAGAGCTTGACCTTTTCGCAAATATGCGCCCTGTTAGAGTTCCTGAGGAAGGTATTGACTGGACTTTCTTCCGTGAAAACACAGAGGGCGGCTACGCAGTAGGTTCATACGGTGTAAACATTACAGACGACCTTGCTGTTGACTTCACAGTTGCAACTCAGGAAGGATGCGACAGAATCGCAAGACTTGCTTATGAATACGCAAGAAAGAACAACAAGGGCAAGGTTTCAATCATTACAAAAGCTAACATCATCAAGACAACAGACGGTAAATTCCTCAACACTGCAAAGAAAATCGGCGAGGAATATCCCGAAATCGTTACTGATGACTGGTATATTGACATCACAACAGCAAAACTTATCGACCCGATGAGAAGAAAAGACTTCAAGGTATTCGTTCTTCCCAACCTTTACGGCGATATTATCACTGACGAAGCTGCTGAATTCCAGGGCGGTGTTGGTACAGCAGGTTCTGCTAACATCGGTAAAAAATATGCAATGTTCGAGGCTATTCACGGCTCAGCACCGAGAATGATTTCCGAGGGCAGAGGCCAGTATGCAGACCCGTGCAGTATGCTCAGAGCATCTGCAATGCTTCTCTCACACATAGGTTATCAGGACAAGGCAGACGCTCTTGAAAAAGCTCTTGATAAGTGTATGTTTGAAGAGAAGAAGCTCACCATAACAGGCAGAGACACAGGCTGCACCTGTGAAGAATTCGGAAACTATGTTATGGATACAATCACACAGATGACAAAATAATTATTTGTGAGGAGAAAACGAAATGGATAAAAAAGAAGATATATCTATTTCCGTAATTAAAAGACTTCCGCGCTACTACCGTTTTCTTCAGAGCTTAAAGGAAAACGGAATTGTTAGAATAAGCTCTAAGGAGCTTGCAAACAGAATGGGTCTCACAGCTTCCCAAATCCGCCATGACTTTAACTGCTTCGGCGGATTCGGGCAGCAGGGCTACGGCTACAATGTGCCTGAGCTCCACACAAAAATAGGCGAAATTCTCGGTGTAAACGAGGAAAGAAAAACCATTTTAATAGGCGCAGGTAACCTCGGAAAAGCTGTTTGCAATAAAATCTTCGGAGTGCACAGCGGATTTAAACTTATAGGAATATTTGATAAAAACGAAGCAATTTGCGGGAATATGATAAAGGGTATTCCCGTAAGAAATATTGATTACATTGAAAACTTCTGCATAGACAACAAGCCGATATGCGCCGTAATCTGCATACCGTCAAACGATATGAAAGAACTTACGGATTTGCTTGTAAATCTGGGTGTAAAAAGCTTTTGGAATTTCAGTAACTACGACATTGCAATGGCTCACCCCGAAGTGCTTGTTGAAAATGTTCATCTCACAGACAGCCTTATGACGCTTGGATTTCTTACATCTGCGGAGGACTGAGTTTTGATTAGAATTAGCACCAAAGAGATAATTGATGTTTTGAAATATGATGAAAACAAGGCTGTGCTTGTTGAGAAAAAACCTCTTGCAAATACTACTCAGTTCAAAGCGAGATACAGCGTTATCGACTTTGAAAAGAAAACTAAAGAGGTTTTAACAAAAAACGCATATCTTTTAAAAAAATTCGGCTCTGCGTTTCAGCAGATAAGCGAAACAATCCCGAATTTTGTGCAGTGCAACGCCGCAATACTCTATGACAGGCGCGTTATCGTTTTGTATCCTAACGGCGAGGCGGGCGTGTTTGACAGAGAGGGTCAGCTTGCATGGAGCGGTTTTTTCAAATACCACGAAAAGACAGTTAACTCTCTTGCGCTTGACGGAAAATATTTCTGGTGTATCTGCCCCGCTGAAAACTGCGCAATAAGATATTCAAGCCAGAATATGCAGGTGGATTTGAGAATCGGCTCAAAAGATGCTGAAACATTTAAAAATCCAACTCACATTTCTGTTGACGGCGGAGATGTTTATGTTTGCTCAGGTACGAATATGGTCAGAAAAATTGACGCAATGGACTTTACAGTCAGCGATTATCTGACTTTTGAGGAAACTATACACCGCTTTTATAAATTCGGCGATTATGCGATTGCCGTGCTTTCAAGCGGTACATATCTGCTTGAGGACAACAAATAATAATTGAATACATAAAAAAGAGACCTCTGATTCGGGTACAAACCCTTATCAGAGGTCTTAATTTTTATAAAATTTTATGAACCGATTTCATCAAGCATTTCGTGAATGATCGCCGCTGATTCTGACAGCTTTTTCTGTTCGTCTTCATCAAGCGGTATTTGAAGAATATTTCTCACACCGCTTCTGTTGATTACAGCAGGAACGCCAATATAAATTCCGCTATGTGAGTATTCGCCCTCAAGATAAGCCGAAACAGTGAAAATAGAGTTTTCATCATTGAGAATTGCTCGTGTAAGTCTTGCAAGCACCATTCCTATACCATAATAAGTTGCACGCTTAGCTTTGATTATTTTATACGCAGATTCCTTAACATTTACAGCAATATCATTAAGGTCTGCCATCATTTTTTCATTATGGTCTTCAAGTTCTCTTATAGGCAAAACTGAAAGCATTGCACTGCTCCACGCAACGAATTCTGAATCGCCGTGCTCGCCCATAACATATGCATGAACATTTCTGGGGTTAACCTTGAAATAATCGCTCATCATAAAGCGAAGTCTTGCAGTATCAAGAGATGTTCCTGAGCCGAATACCTTATTTTTCGGAAAGCCCGACAAATCAAGCACAACTTTAGTCATAACATCTACAGGGTTACTTGCCACAAGGAAAACACCGTTGAAACCGTTCTCAACAATCGGCTTAACGATTGTTGAGAATACTTTATAATTTTTCTGAAGAAGGTCTCTTCTTGTTTCGCCTTCAAGCTGAGGAACGCCTGCACAGATAACAACTAAATCCATATCTTTGCAATCTTCATAATCGCCCGAATATATCTTCATACTGCTTGGCGCAAACGGAAGACCGTGGCTAAGGTCTGCCGCTTCTCCCTCTGCCCTTTCCTTGTTAATATCAATAAGGCAAAGTTCGTCACAAATATTTTGATTTAAAAGAGAATAAGCAAAGCTCATTCCTACCATGCCAACTCCGACAATGGCAACTTTTTTACTATCATCCATATGAATTCCTCCGAAATATATTATTTACGGTAAACAAAAAATCATACTTAAATAATCAATTTTTAAAAAAGAGCGGAAGTTTTTCAAGGAAAATAATATCTTTTCTGTCAGCCGCATCACCCTCAGCGAGAGGAGCACATCCTGCAACAACATTTCCGCCGAAAGCTTCAACAACCTTTATGCTTGCGGCAAGGGATTCTCCCGTTGATATAACATCATCAACAAGAAGAACTTTTTTGCCCTTAAGCAAATCTCCATCCTCGTGACCGAGATAAAGATACTGGTCTTTTTTAGTTGTAATGGAATTAACCTCAATTTTCACAGGATCATCCATATAAACTTTGACGCCTTTACGGATAACTATGTACTTTTTGCCGCTCTGACGGCTCATTTCGTATGCAAGAGGAATACTTTTTGCCTCAGGTGTAACGATATAGTCAAAATCGGGGCATTTTTTCAAAAGCTCCTCTGCGCATTTAATTGTAAGCTCAACATCGCCGAAAAGAATAAATGCGGCAATATCCATATTCTCATTTACGGGAAATCTTTTAAGCTGTCTTTCAATCCCTGCAATTTTAAGAGTATAATATTCGCTCATAATATTTTTTCTCCCAATTCAGTTCCGCCTATAATATGAAAATGAAGGTGCATAACAGTCTGACCAGCGTCTTTTCCGCAGTTGCTGATAACACGGTAGGAATCAATCCCCTGAGATTTTGCAATCTCGGGGATTTTTTCAAATATATGAGCCACATATTCGCTGTTTTCGCCGTTCACTGCGTTAACGCTGTCTATATGAACCTTAGGAACAACAAGAACATGAACGGGTGCAACGGGGTTTATATCCTTAAAAGCAAATATTTTATCATCTTCATAAACTTTATTTGAAGGGATGTTCCCTGCTATTATTTCACAGAATAAGCACATACCATTAACTCCTTATTTAATAAAGCCCTTAATAATATCTTTTGCTGATTCAAGAGCGGCATCAAGCTTTGAAAGATCCTTAGCGCCTGCCATAGCGGAATCGGGTCTTCCGCCACCGCCGCCTCCGGCAAGTTTTGCAACCTCTCTTACAACATCGCCTGCTTTAACGCCTTTAGATATTGCATCTTTGCCGCAAACTGCAACAATGCTTGCCTTTTCTCCGTTAACGCCTGCAATAACGCCAACAACATTATCGCCCTTGCTCTTGAGGTCATCGCCCATTGCACGAAGAGCGTCAGGAGCAGTTCCGTCAAGCTTAGCAATGTAAACTGAAAGACCGTCAATATCAACAGGTTTGCTGAATGCTTCTGCACTCTTAAGTCTTGCAATTTCTGCTTCAAGAGATGCAACTTCTTTTTCAAGTGTTTTAATCTCTGCAGCACTAGCAGCAGCCTTTGTAACAACATCTGAAGCAGATGTTTTAAGAGCCTGTGCAACGCCCTCAATCTGAGCCTGTGAAGAGTAGCAAGAATCAATAATAGCTGTACCTGTTATAGCTGTGATTCTTCTAACGCCTGCGGCAACAGATGACTCGGAAACGATTTTGAAAAGTCCGATATTACCGCTGTTTGAAACATGAGTACCGCCGCAGAATTCAGTTGAGAAATCCCCTGCCTTAACTACTCTTACAATATCGCCGTATTTCTCGCCGAAGAGCATCATTGCGCCCATTTTCTTAGCCTCTTCAATAGGCATTTCGAGCATTTCTACCTTATCAGCAGAAAGGATAAATTCGTTTACAATATCTTCAACCTTTTTGATTTCTTCTGCTGTCATCGGGTTGAAGTGAGTAAAGTCAAATCTGATTTCGTTTTCGTTTACAAGCTGACCTGCCTGCTCAACATGAGTGCCGAGCACCTGACGAAGTGCAGCTTGGAGAAGATGAGCGCCTGTATGATTTCTCATAATGCGTTTTCTCTTCTGAACATCTATCTCGCAGGAAACTGTATCCCCTACGCTGATAACGCCGCTTTCAACAGTACCTGAATGGAGATAAATTTTATCTGCGTTCTTAGATGTATGAGAAACAGCAAATACATTCTCGCCGTTTCTTATAACGCCTGTATCGCTAACCTGTCCTCCTGACTCAGCGTAAAACGGGGTTTTGTCAACAACTATAACGCCCTCTTCGCCTGCGCCTATCATATCGGCAATTTCGCCGTCTTTAATAACTGCTAAAACCTTAGCGTCGCAAGTGAAATCGGTATAGCCAACAAACTCTGTTTCGTCAGCGTCAATTTTAACTGATGAACCTTTCCAAGCGTCTGCGCCTGCATCCTTGCGCGCAGCTCTTGCCTGAGCCTTCTGAGCGTCAAGAAGTTCGTAGAATCTGTCCTCATCAACGGTGATTCCCTTTTCTTCAAGAATATCCTTTGTGAGGTCAAGCGGGAAGCCGTAAGTATCGTTGAGTTTGAAAGCATCGTCACCGCTGAAAACATTTCCGCTCATTGAAGATACATATTCATCAAGGAGAGCAAGACCGCTGTCTATTGTTTTGCCGAAAGACTCCTCTTCTGAAAGCATAACTTTAGAAATAAGCTCTCTCTTAGCATCAAGATAATCATAAGCGGACATATTCTCGTCTATAACGGTATTTACAACTTTATAAAGGAAAGGCTCGTTTACACCGAGAAGTCTGCCATGACGGCAAGCACGGCGGATGAGACGGCGAAGCACATAACCTCTGCCGTTGTTAGACGGAATTACGCCGTCGCCAATCATAAATACTGATGAACGGATATGGTCTGTAATAACACGAAGAGAAATATCGTTTTTCTCATCATCGTGATATTTAACACCTGCAATTTCAGAGATTTTTTTCATTATGTTCTGAACGGTATCGACCTCGAAAAGGTTATCAACACCCTGCATAATGCAGGCAAGTCTTTCAAGACCCATGCCCGTATCAATATTTTTCTGAGCAAGCTCTGTATAATTACCGTTACCGTCATTATTAAACTGACTAAATACATTATTCCAAAACTCTGTATATCTGTCGCACTCACAGCCAGGGCCGCAGTCAGGACTGCCGCAGCCGTATTTTTCGCCGCGGTCAAAATAAATCTCACTGCAAGGACCGCAGGGACCCTGTCCGTGCTCCCAGAAATTATCCTCTTTACCAAGACGGACAATTCTTGACGGGTCTACGCCGACTTCTTTAGTCCAAATATCAAAAGCCTCATCGTCATTCTCGTAAATAGTAACCCAAAGCTTGTCAACAGGCATATCGAGAACTTTTGTACAAAACTCCCACGCCCAAGCAGTGGCCTCGTGCTTAAAATAATCGCCGAAGCTGAAATTGCCGAGCATCTCAAAATATGTGCCGTGACGAGCTGTTTTACCTACACGCTCGATATCAGGTGTACGGATACATTTCTGACAGGTTGTTACTCTTGTTGACGGAGGAGTAACCTCGCCTGTAAAATACTTTTTCATAGGAGCCATACCCGAATTTATAAGCAAAAGGCTCTTATCGTTATTGGGAATAAGAGAAAAGCTGGGCAGTCTTAAATGTCCCTTGCTTTCAAAGAATGAAAGATATTTTTCTCTTAAATCGTTTAATGATGTCCATTCCATTGGTTATACTTCCTTAACAATATATAATAAAACAGAATTAATCTGACTTTCTGTAAACAAAATTTCAAGGGCAACCAAAGGTTGCCCTTATACATCTTAGAGCTTTTCTACAAGCTTTTTGAGTTCTACGATTTCTTCCTTTGTAAAGGTCAATCCCTTGCTCATCTTAGAATGGTCGGGTGACCAATCTCTAACGTCGATTTTGGGGTCACGACCGTTCCAAGAAATCATATTTACCTCTCTGGTCCAGCCTCTTGCTGTCTCAGAAATTACTCCGATATGCTCTGTAATCTCATACTTGATTTTCGGCATTGATACTCCTCCTTTTCTTGATTATTTTAAATTTTCAACAATTTCTTTAGTATCTCTTGCAATCATAAGCTCTTCGTTAGTTGCAAGAACGAAAACTCTAACCTTATCATTGAGCAATGAAAGCTCAGCCTCTTTGCCCTTAACAGCCTTCTGGTTGATAGACTGGTTAATATTAACGCCGAGGAAACCGAGATAAGAACAAACCTTTGAACGAAGCCAGAAGCCGTTCTCGCCGATTCCGCCTGTGAATACGATTGCATCAACGCCGTTCATTGCGGCAACATAAGAACCGATATATTTAGCAATCTGATATGCCTGCATTTCGTGAGCAAGAATAGCTCTCTCATCGCCGTCATTCTGCTTTGCCATAATATCACGGTCATCCGAATAACCGCCTGAAATAGCGCTTACGCCTGACTGTTTATTAAGTATATCTTCAATTTCCTGCGGGGAAAGATCAAGTTTCTGCTGAAGATAAGTAACAACAGACGGGTCAATACCGCCTGAGCGTGTACCCATCATAAATCCATCAAGAGGAGTGAATCCCATTGAAGTATCGAAAACCTTACCAAATTTAATAGCGGCGATTGAAGAACCGTTGCCAAGATGGCAGGTAATCATTTTAATTCTTTCAATATCCACACCCATTAAATCAGCGCATCTTTGGCTGACATATTTATGAGATGTTCCGTGGAAGCCGTAACGGCGGATACCGTATTTCTCAAAGTACTCATACGGAAGAGCATACATATAAGCCATAGGAGGCATTGTGCTGTGGAACGCTGTGTCGAAAACCGCAACCTGAGGAATCTTTTTACCGAAAAGCTCTACACAAGCCTTATAACCCTGAAGGTTTGCAGGATTGTGAAGCGGAGCGAGAGGAGCAAGATCCTCTATGTCCTTAGCAACTGTGCTGTCAAAAAGAACACTCTTTGTGTACTTTTCACCACCCTGTACAACACGGTGACCGATAGCGTTAATCTCGTCAAGTGAATCAAGCACTTTATATTCGCTGTTCATCATGAGATCGATAACTGTATTAAAAGCGTCAGTATGAGTTTTATTCTCTTTATCGAAAATCAGGCTCTTATCTCCAACGCGGTAAATAATATTATTTTCGCCGCCCTGAATCGGAAGACCTATTCTTTCGATAGTACCTTTACAAATAACAGACTCATCCGACATATCAATCAACTGGAATTTCAATGAAGAACTGCCGCAGTTGATAACAAGAATTTTCATAATTATTAACCTCCGAATATTGAAATTAACAACATTAATCAATATAATAATAAATACAATAAAAGGAATTGTCAAGTATAATATTAAAAATAGTATATTTATTATTATATATTAAGTATATGAAAGGTATTTAGATGAATATTGGTATTGTTTGTGAATTCAACCCTTTTCACAGCGGACACAAATATCTTATAGACAGTGTAAAAAACGAAGGCGACAAAGTAATCTGCGTTATGAGCGGAAATTATGTTCAGCGAGGAGAGTTTGCTGTATTCAACAAATTTGAGCGGGCAAAAACCGCTCTTGAAAACGGCGCAGACCTTGTTATTGAACTGCCGCCCGAACAGGCGTTATTATCCGCAGAGGGATTTGCAAAAAGCGCTGTTGAACTTTTAGAATGTTTAGGCGTTACGGATATGATTGCTTTCGGAGCGGAATGTGACGATATAAAAGAGTTGTATGAAGCGGCAGAAATTATAAAAACTCAGGAATTTCAAAATGCTGTTAAAGAAGAAATGAAAAGTGGTATTTCCTACCCTGCGGCAAGAGCGATTTTTTTCGGAAACGAACTTATAAACTCGCCGAACAACATACTTGCCGTCGAATATATCAAATCAACACACCTGCCTGTAAAAGCCGTTAAAAGAATAGGCAAAGGGCACGACACAGACGACGAAGAATACAGCGCAAGCGCAATCAGAAAAACGCTTGACCCTGAATACACTGCAAGTATATATAACTGTGAAAAAGCGCTTTTTTACCGACTCAGAAGTATGGGTAAAGATGATTTCATGAAAATCGCTGATGTTAATGAAGGTCTTGAAAACAGAATATACGAGGCTGTGAGAGAGGCAGAAAGCTATGACAAACTGCTTGAGATGATAAAATCAAAGCGATACACGCTTTCAAGAATACGACGAATAATAATGAGGGCTTATCTTGGAATTGAAGGCGCTGATACAGAAGTACCGTGCATTAGAGTGCTCGGATTTAACTCGAACGGAAGAGAACTACTTTCCCAAATAAAAAAGAACTGTAAAAAGCCCGTTGTAAGCAGAATGAACGATTTTAAAAACGGTCTTGAAAGCTATTATGATAAGCAGTGCAGATATACAGATATATATAATTTGGCATATAAAAAAACTTTGCCCTGCGGTGCAGAGCAAAGAAGTCAGATTGTAGTTATATAATCAAAAAACTCATCCCTTGTCATAACGGAATTAAGATAAGATAATAATGAATTTGTTGACAGGAACTCCGGAAGATTTAATTTCTTCAGGAGTTTCTTTTTATTTTGAGTTGCATTAGGTGCGCCGGACAGTCCTGCTTCAAACAAATCATAATTTGTTATTCTGTTTTCGCTGTTTGCATCAAGACAGACCACCCCGCCTTTTTCAAACAATTCTCTCAATACATCGTCAGAAATGCCCTCAACGCCGATTTTGCCCTCTTTTGAAGGCTTATCCTTTCTCTTTTCCTTGCCGTAAACATCGGGAATATATATGTGTTTCACCTTATCCTTGCCGACAGAGGATGCAATAAAATTACGAAGCTGAAAACCAGAATGGTCGGAATCAGTAATTATGATAATTCCCCTTTCCTCTGCAAGTTTTCTGATGAATTTAATTCTGTTTTTGTCTTTATAGATACCGAAGCCGTTTATTTCAACTATCAATCCGTCAAGAATATTTGAAAGCTTTATTTTATCGTATTTCCCCTCAACTATTACAGCTTCCTTAACCTTAATCATATTTAACCTCTTTTGAAATCATAAGCAGTTTAACAAGCGTTTCTTCAAGTATTAAGCGTGAATCGGCGCCTGTGCTTTTAAGGCTGTTATCGGCTGCCATTATAGCGTCAAGCGAGCGGCGAAGCTGAGAAACAGAAATTGAGGAACAATCCCTCATAGCGTTTTTAAGAGCAAATTCCCTGCCCTTATAGTTATAATAGTTTGCAACATCTTCAAATGGCATACCAGCCGATTTTGCGCACTTCACCCTATACATATCAACATAGCAGTTTGCAATTACTGCAAGAACGGAAACAGGCTCTTCTTTAGCCGCAAAAAGCGAGTTTAAAACTGAAAACGCCTTTTCATAATCACTTTTAACAATAGCCTTTGAAAGGTCAAAAACCTTAGCCTGAAGGCACTTTGTGGCGTTTGAATCTATCATTTTTTTGGTTATCTCACCCTCGCCCACATATGCACACAGCTTTTCAGTTTCGTTTAAAAGGGTTTTTATATCGTTTCCGGCAAAAGAAATCAAATACCTTGCATTGTCTGCAGAAAGCACTGCTCCGCGCTTTTTACAGCCGCCGACTAGCAGTTTTACAATTTCGCTTTCGCTTCTTTTTTCAAGATTTACACTGTCCCCTGCTTTTGAAAATGCGGCTTCAAGACTTTTCCATTTTGAATTTTTCTTTATATCAACATTTATCGAATCAAACCAAAATACAAGTATAGTGGTTTCGGGCACATCAGCAAGATATTCTTTTATTGCTTTACAGTCGCTCTCGCTCTTATCAAACGGATAATCGCTGACTAAAACAAAATTGTAATCCGCCATCATAGGAAGCTGGTCTGCGTCTTTTAAAATATCTGCAAGCGCAGTTTTTTTGCCGTCAAAACGGTGATAATTAAAATCACGAAAAGGCCCGTTTGCAAGCTGCTTTATTAGGCAATTAACATAATATTCCTTTAAATAACTCTCTTCGCCGTAAATAAAATAAGCGTTTTTATAATCGCCTGACATTATCTGCGCTTTAAGCTGAGATTCGCCTATTCTGCCCATTTGCTGACTCCTTTAACATTATAACCGTCTTGATTTACGGTGTAGATATAATCAAATTCATTCGGCTGTGACAAATCGCCGCCGTCAATATAAAATTCAGTATCATATACGGTAATAATAAAATTATCATAACCGTTATCCTCGTTATATTTTACATTAACACCCTGCCACAAATCAATATCAAAATAATCACTTTGCGTCGATTTTTCATCGTTTGCGCTGTTCTCATATCCGCAGGATTTTAAATACTCAGGCGGATTTTCATCAGAAAGCGACTGAGAATACTCCGTTTTAGCGGTATCGGCAAGCAAAACAAACTCAAGATTGTTAGAAGTCATTATATTCTGAGCCTTATAATACTGCTCAAAATCATTTATTCCGATTGCGGCAATATGTTTTCTGTCATATATCACAAAAGCCGTTGACTCCTTACCGCCAAGAGCCCTAACATATATATTATCTTTTGAAGTAATCAAGGACAAAGATAAAATTACAACAGTTATAACAAGTGACAGCGCCGTAACAGTCTTAAATATCATGTTATTTCTTTTAAGGATAAAGGCAATGCCGAATAAAAACATCACGCAGAATGTAAGCAAATAAAAAATTGTATTGCTTATATCAATAAGCGAAAAACTGAAATCCGCAAACACTCTTACAATTTTAATCATAATATCAGCCGCAAAATAATCAACATTTGCAAAAACAAGGATTATATATGGTGCAAACTGAAAAGCTACAAAAAGCACCGAGGACACAAGCATAATCTGTGAAAGCGGTATAAACAATATGTTTAAAATCAACCCTGCAAGACTTGCCGTTCCGAACAAAAAGCACATAACAGGAAAACTTGTTATAAACACGGAAACAGAAGCCGAGAGAATATTTAAAACATATCTCAATGCTTTGTTTTTGACTTTTATTAAAGCCGAAATATGGGGATTTACCGTAACAAGACCAAGAACAGCCGTAAAAGTCAGCAGTGCGCCCGCATCACTGACGGCATACGGATTCAGGCAAATCAAAAACGCCGCAAGACCAAGAGAATTCAGCGAATCGTTTTTAGTCTTAAACAATTTTGCGAGCAAAAATACAAGCATCATAATGCCCGAACGCAGCATTGATTTTGAAAAGCCCGAAAGCATTATGTAAAAGATCACAGAAAAGGAACAGACAACGGCACAAATCGGAATAGGTATAAGCAGTCTGCGCAAAAGTTTATATAACAGTCCTGCAAGAACGGCAAGGTGCAGACCCGAAACAGCCATAAGATGAGTTACGCCGCAGGCTTTGAAATCATTATAAACTTCATCACTCAAAAGAGCTTTATCGCCTGTTAAAACGGCATAACACAATGCGCCCTCATCACCCGAAATAATGTCCTCAAACAGACTGCGAACCCACAGACGGAATTCAAGTACGGGTTTATTTAGGCTTTTCGTATTCTCATCAAGCGTATAATATTCGTTCAGCGAACCACGAAGGAATATTCCCTGCCCGAACGAACCGTAAGAATCGTACGCATTATCTGCAAAAGTAAAGAAATAAACATCTGCTTTTATGTGCTGATAATAATCGGCATATATTTTTTCATCGGAATAGAGAGTAAATTTTATATCTTGAACAGTATTCGGCAAATCAATTTCAGTTGTTTTAACCGTATAGGCATATTTGCCTGATGAAGTTTCCTCTTCAATATCAGTTATATAAAATTCTACCTGTGCGCTTTTATCCGAAAGTTCTGTCTGCGGAAGATAATTGCAGTAATAATTCACAGAGATAAGCGCGCACGCAAGCACCGAGCACAACAGACAAAGAGGCACGGCAACAGCGTTTCTTGTTTTAGGAATTACAAGTGAAAATACAAAAAGGGCGCTGACCGCCGCAAGGACAGCCAGCACCGCTTCTATCTTTAGAAAATTGAGGATAATAAGAGTAACTGCAAAAGAAAAACCAATGTGTGCAAATACTCTTTTCATATCCCTCTCCGTTATTTTCTCGGACTAACAGGTTCCATAATAAAGCTGTAACTCTGTTTAACTCCTTTTTTCATTATATACGGCTCTCTAACAAACGCCTGACCAGGAAGGTCACCACCTACACCGCAGAGCATATGGTCAATATTGAGCGCCGTTATTTCCTTATTATAAGGTATGTTGTGTACATGAGTAGCTTTTTCAAGCTCTTCAATCGTATAATGATGTGCGCTGAAATTGATGAAATCATCATAATAAGATGTGAATTTAAAGCCGTTGCCCTGTCTGTCCGTAATAGTAAGATAACGAACATCACATCTGTTGCCGTTTTCCTGAGGACGCATATAGCGGTGCTCCAAATCGGTAACGGTTGATTTATGACAAGAAATTTTAGCGCCTGTTTTTCTGTCGCAGTATGTTGCGTGAGGTCCTCTGCCGTACCAGTTAACATATTCCATCTTTCCGTCAAGCGTAAGCCTTGTGCCGAATTTAATCATATTCGCAGTTGGCGTTGCGCTGTGATAAACATAAATGCGCTTATCAGGATAAATCTTATATGTTGAAACAGAATTTTTAAGACCGGGCGTGCTCCACGCAATATGAATTTCTACGCAATTATCCTCGCCCTGTTTAACTTCAGTTTTAATCGCCTTTGCCTTATGGCTTGCCGTTCTCCATCTATAATACGGATGAAGCGGAATAAGAGCGGGAACGAAGTTGAGCGAATCAATATCATTATCAGTAAGAGCACGGAAATAATACGGTTCAAGCGGAGCTTTGAGTTTTTCTCTGCCGCCTATTGAAATGCTTGTTATACGGCCGTTTTCAACCTTAACTGCATAAGCGTCACCGTTTATCTCAACTCTGTTGCCCTTTGCAGTATAAGTAAGGTCGCCCTCTGAAACAGGAGCTTTGGGCTGGGGCATAGTATTAAGTATAAACTGATCCCATGCAATTTCATAATTTGATTTCAATCCCGGTGTCTTTTTCTTAGTGAAGAATGAAATGGTAAGCACTACCTCTTTATCATCGGGGAATGAGGTAATATCGTACGGGATTGTTATATAAGTTTCTGAAAGCGGAGCGCACTCGAATTTATCAAGTTCGCCAGAAGCAAGAATATCACCCTCAGCTTCTACGCTCCAGCGGCAAACATATGAAGAAATATCTGTAAACAGGAATTTGTTTTTAACTTTGTATGTGCCTTTATTGATATCAAACGCCTCTGTTTTAATTTCGGCGTAAACCTTTTTAACCTCGTGAATCTGAGGATGAACTGTTCTGTCAGCCGCAATAATGCCGTTTGCACAAAAATATGTATTAGAACCTGCAAGAGCGGTTGTATTGGGAATATCTATTTTGTTTTTCGGCTCGGCTTTTGCAAAATCATCGCCGTAAAGCCACATATCCTTACCGTCTTCGCTGACTTTATGTATTGTCTGGTCAACAAAATCCCATATAAATCCGCCGCACATATTGTCATACTTCTCAAAATCATCCATATATTCCTGGAAGTTTCCGAGTGAGTTTTCCATTGAATGAGCGTACTCGCAAAGCAATATGGGTTTGCCCTCATACATTTCGGGCTTGATAGGCTTACTGTCAGCCGCTAGCTGGTTGGCGATATTATCATAAAGAGTAATTTTGATTTCCTCTTTATTGCCGAGTTTCTGCATAATATCAGCCGTGGGGTACATTCTTGAAATGACATCACTCTTAGTCAAATCAAAGTCTCCCTCATAATGGAACTGTCTTGTATCGTCAAGCTTGAGCGCAGCATCTTTCATCTTTGCAAAGTTTGAGCCATCGCCTGCTTCATTGCCGAGACTCCACATAAATACGCAAGGATTGTTTCTGTCACGAAGAACCATGCGTTCCATTCTGTCAACAGCGGCGCCCGTCCACATAGGATTGCTTCCAGGAACGCCTTTACGCCTTACACCGTGAGTTTCAAGGTCGCACTCATCCATTACATAAAAACCGTAACGGTTGCACATTTCATAGAAGTACGGGTCATTCGGATAATGCGATGTACGGATTGAGTTGATATTATTCTGTTTCATAATATCAAGGTCCTGAGTATATCTTTCTCTCGGAACAGCCCAGCCGTTATCAGCGTCAAAATCATGGCGGTTAACGCCTCTTATCATAAGCGGCATACCGTTGAAATAAATTTTTTCACCTTTAATTTCTACCTGTTTGAAGCCTACCTGATATGTTTTAACTGCATAGACTTTCTCACCCTCGCTCAAAACAATAACAAGGGTATAAAGATTAGGATGCTCAGCAGACCATTTTTTCGGGTTTTTAACTTCCGCTTTCATTGAAAATACTGTTTGTTTAAATGAAAGCTCCTTTGTCTCCTCACCGATAGGAATTTCTCTTCCCGTATCGGAAATGAGATAAGCCTTTACAGACACTTCTCCTTTTTTCTCGCAGTAATTATTTACATAAACATCAAGAGAAGCGATTGAATCCTTATAGAAATTATCAAACTGAGTTTTGAAAAAGAAATCTCTTACGCAAACATCGCTTTCTGCGAAAAGATATACTTCTCTGTATATTCCGCAAAGCCACCACATATCCTGGTCTTCAAGATATGTGCCGTCAGAATATCTGTAAACCTTTGCGCAAACAATATTTTCGCCGTCAAAATCAAGATATTTTGTAACATTAAATTCATGCGGCGTCATTGAACCTTGGCTGTAACCAACAAAGTTGCCGTTAACATACACCTCAAGCGCAGATTTAGCCGCACCGAAATGCAGGAATATCTCTCTGCCTTTCCAGCTTTCATCAATTTTAAAGCTTCTGCGGTAAAAGCCGATTTCCTGAAGATTATGATAAATCTTAGGTATTTTATGCTTGCTTCTGCTTATAGCTTTCGGGAATGTGCTTGCATAATAATAAGGGACGGAATAACCCTGCGTCTGCCACACAGACGGCACTTTGATTTCGCCCCACTGTGAATCGTCAAAATCGGTATTTTTAAAATCATCGGGCTGGTTTGAGAGACCTCTCTGCCAGTAGAATTTCCACATACCGTTGAGCGACTGCTTGTATTTGCTCTCCTCTTCGGAAAGCGCTGTTTCAACATCATCATAAGGCATTGCGATAACATGACCGTCTTCCTTATTGATTTTGAAGATTTCGGGATTTTCCCACAATTGTTTTTCCATAAATTATACCCTTTAAACCTTTATATAATTT